>JASFUG010000025.1:0-16165 GCA_050050395.1 Nitrospirota bacterium | reverse complement strand
ACTCGCCCGCCACGACCTGGTCGACCAGGCGGCGGGTCTTGATTTCGATGCGCCGGACCTGGCGCAGGATCTGCTGGGGGGTGACCGAGCCATCGAGTATCCCCGCGGGGGAGTCCTCTGAGACCCTCTCCCGCCGGGAGGGGGACGGGGGTAGGGTGCCGGGAGTGCGCGGTTCGTTGGGAGCCATGTCAGACAAGGTGCATAATCCGACCGCCCCCACCCCGGCCCTCCCCCGGCGGGGGAGGGGGCCATGATCGGCGACTATGGCACGGCGACGCCGTCGAACAGGCGCCCGACGATCGCCTCGGAGCTGAGTCCCTCCGCCTGTGCCTCGTAGGTGGGCAGGATACGGTGGCGCAGGACCTCCCGACCCACGGCCTTGATGTCCTCGGGGATGACGTACCCGCGGTGGTGGAGGAAGGCGTGGGCGCGCGCCGCGAGGTTGAGATAAATCGAGGCGCGCGGTGAGGCGCCATACTCGATGAGGCCGGCGAGGTCGTCGAGCTGTGCCGCGGCCGGATGACGGCTCGCTCCGACCAGAGCAAGGATGTAGTCGTTGATCTTCGCGTCCACGTACACCTCACGCACCACCCGCCGCGCCGACAGGACCTCCTGCAGAGTGGTTGCCGGCTGCACCCAGTCCGTGCGATCGGCCACCACCATCTCGATGATGCGTCGTTCCTCGTCCGGGGACGGGTAGTCGATCACCACCTTGAGCATGAACCGGTCGACCTGGGCCTCGGGGAGGGGGTAGGTCCCTTCCTGCTCGATGGGGTTCTGGGTGGCCAGCACCAGGAACGGCTCTTCCAGGCGGTAGGTGGCGTCACCGATCGTCACCTGGCGCTCCTGCATCGCCTCCAGCAACGCCGATTGCACCTTGGCCGGGGCGCGGTTGATCTCGTCGGCGAGGACGATGTTGGCGAAGATCGGTCCCTTGCGGGCGGTAAACTCGCCGCTCTTGGGATTGAAGATCAAGGTGCCGACCAGGTCGGCCGGCAACAGGTCGGGGGTGAACTGGATGCGCTTGAAGTGGCCGCCCACGGCGTCGGCGAGGGCGTTGACGGTGCGGGTCTTGGCCAGGCCGGGTACGCCTTCGAGGAGGACGTGACCGCCGCACAGCAGGCCGATGAGCAGGGAGTCGACCATCGGCTCCTGGCCCACCACGACCCGGCCGATCTCGGCCCGCAGGTGGCCCAAGAAGCGGCTCTCTTCGGCGATGCGTTCGGTGACGGCGGCTAGCTCGGCGTGCATTGAGTCCTCACGAGGCGATCGCTGCCCAACCTAGGCCGTGGGGGAGGGGTTTACCCCCTCCCGTGGTAACTCCGGCAAGATGGTGGTGACATGGGCACTGAGGCGGCTCAAGGGCGCAACTCCGCACGGGGCATGATGAACGATCGGTGTTCATCCTTGTCTATACGTGGTTCCCCGTATGCGGCTACGCACCCGGCGGTGGTGGTGGTGGCACGGGGGTGCCGGCCTTGGTCTTTTGCACGTAGTTCATCTGCAGGGTGTAGAGGAGGTCGTCGAGGACCCGCTGCTCCTCGCCGGTGAGGTTGCCGGCAGTCTTGTCCTTCAGCACCCGCAACAGGTCGATCGCCTGGCGGGCGCCGCGCAGGTCCTCGGGGACCGGGTGGCCGGGATCCGCGAGCAACCCCATCTGGGCGAGGGCCGAGGTGGCGAGGGTCTCGAACAGGGTAATGACGTCCACCCCGCCGTGCACCGAGGGCTTCGGCCCCGCCTTCTGCTCGCGCTCCAGGCGCGCCTTGTCGGCCTCTCGCCCTTTGCGGAGCTTCTCCTTCTGCTCTTCCGCCTGGCTCACCTCCTCGGCATCGAGGTGCGAGGTGCGCCGCTCCTTGAAGGTAAAGCCTGGGTCTTGTTCTGCCATCGGGTTGCTCCAGCGAAGGGCGATAGTCTCCCGGGTGGGTGCGCCGGGGAAGATGAGGGATTAGGGACTAGGGACTAGGGGCTAGGGGTCAGGGGCTAGGGATGGATGGCCGCTGCCGCGGCCAGATTTTTTTGTGGGCGACTGATCTCCGGCATCTCATCCGGCCCGCAGGGCCGACCTTCTCTAGCCCCTAGGCCCTAACCCCTAGTCCCTCCTTTACGGTTTCACTCCGAAGAACAGGGTATTGCCGCTGCGCTTCACCAGGAAGAGGGTGGCGCGCTCCTTGTCGCGGGACTTGATCGCTTTGCGGAAGTCCTCCATGTCGGAGACTGTCTTGCGGTTCACTTCCAGGATGATGTCGCCGCGCCGGATGCCCGCCTCCCACGCCGGGCCTCCGCGCTCGATGTCGGACACCAGCAGCCCTGCGCTCTCCTCGAGGTTCATGCTGTCCGCCAGCTGCGGCGTGATCTTCTGGAGAACCATGCCGAAGTCCTCGCTGGTGGTCTGACCAGGCGTGCCTTCCTCCTCCTCCTTCAGCAGGCCGACCTCGATCTCGAGGGTCTTGGACCTGCCGTCACGGATCACCTCGAGGTCCACCTTCTTGCCCACCGGCGTTGCGGCGACCGCACGCGGGAGCTCCTCCATCTTGGTGATCGGCCTGCCGTTGAAACCGACGATCACGTCCGAGCGCTTCACCCCCGCCTTCTCCGCGGGCGAGTCTTCGACCACGTCGGCGACCAGTGCGCCGTTGCGGTCCTTCAGCTCCAGGGACTCTTCGAGGTCGTCGGTGATCTCCTGGATGTAGACGCCGATCCAGCCGCGGGTCACCTTGCCGTGCTCCTTGAGCTGCTGCATCACCTCTTTCGCCATGTTCACCGGTACGGCAAAGCCGATCCCCGTTCCGCCGGCGATGATCGCGGTGTTGATTCCCACCACCTCGCCGCGGATGTTGAACAGGGGGCCACCGGAGTTGCCTGGGTTGATCGAGGCGTCGGTCTGGATGAAGTTGTCGTATGGGCCGGCGCCGATCACGCGCCCTTTGGCGGAGACGATGCCCTGGGTCACCGTGTGGGAGAGGCCGAAGGGATTGCCGATGGCCATCACCCACTCGCCGACGTGTAGGGTGTCGGAGTCCCCGAGGGGGACGGCGAACAGCTTCTCGTGGGCGTCGATCTTGACCAGGGCGAGGTCGGTCTTGGGGTCGCGGCCGATCACCTCCGCCTCGAACTCGTGCTCGTTGTTCAGCCGCACCGTCACCTCGTCTGCGTTCTCCACCACGTGGTTGTTCGTGACGATGTAGCCCTCGCGCGAGACGATGAAGCCGGAGCCAAGGCTCTTGCGCTGGAACTCACGCGGCGGCATGCCGCGCATCCCCGGCCCCTCGAAGAATCGGCGGAAGAACTCCTCGAAGGGGTCATTGGGATTGCCCGGGTGACGCATTCCCGGCATCCCGGGATGGCGCACGGTTTCGGTGGTCGAGATGTTGACCACCGCCGGACGTAGCCTCTCCGCGAGCTCGGAGAAGGTGTTCCAGCGGATCGGCGAGTCGGGCGCCGGGGCGGCCACGTTGCCGTCCTCCTGCCAGAACGGCTTGGCCGTGGCGGTCGGTACGGCCACGAGGGGGAGAGAAAGGGCGACGAGCAGGAGAATGCGAAACATTCGAGGAATCCTTCGGGAATCGAGGGGAAGACGAAGGCGCCTATCTTAACTCGCGGTGGTCGCGCGGCGTCCACGAGGAGCGCGACCTTCGGGCTCGGACTACGTAGCATTGGCCGGGCATCGAGTCCCGCAGCGGCGTCACGCGCGACATGATGGGCGACTCTTGGCGGGCGTCAACCCTGGTCGCGCGACGATCGGGCGCGCAGCCGACACCCCAGGATTCCGGCCGTGGCGTTGCCGTGTGCCTCTTGACAACATGCGGAGCACGCGCGTATCTCGCGCCCCGATGACCGCAACTCGTCGCGCCGCGCTGCGGGCGATGCCCTGTCTGTGCGTGGCCGTGTGACCGGGGTCGGCATCTGGCAAGCTGCAGCTCATGATCCACGTCGAGAACCTGCACAAGCGGTACGGCCCCATCGAGGCGGTGCGAGACGTCTCCTTCCACGTCGCACCGGGCGAGGTCCTCGGCTTCCTCGGACCGAACGGCGCGGGCAAGACCACCACGCTGCGCATCATCACCGGCTTCCTGCCGGCGACATCGGGCAGGGTGACGGTGGGCGGCGACGACATCTTCGAGCATCCCCGTGCGGTGAAGGAGCGGATCGGCTACCTGCCGGAGGTCCCGCCGCTCTACCCGGAGCTCACCGTGACGGAGCAGCTTACTTTCGTGGCTCGTCTCAAGGGCGTGGCCCGGCGCCGACGCAAGGGGGCGGTGGACGACGCGATCGAGAAGACCGGCCTCACCGAGGTGCGGCGGCGCCTGGTCGCCAACCTCTCCAAGGGCTACCGCCAGCGCGTGGGGCTTGCCCAGGCCCTGGTGAACAGCCCGCCGGTGCTGATTCTTGACGAGCCGACCGTCGGCCTCGACCCGAAACAGATCATCGAGATCCGCCAGCTCATCCAATCCCTCGCCGGCGACCACACGGTCATCCTCTCCAGCCACATCCTGCCGGAGGTGCGCGCGAGCTGTCAGCGGGTGGTGATCATCCACCAGGGACGGGTGGTCGCGACCGACACCTTCGACACCCTCGCCGCGCGCCTGCGCGACACGGAGAAGCACCGCATCGAGGTGGCGCGACCGAGCGCGGCCCTGAAGGCTCGGCTTGCCGCCGTACCTGGCGTGGTGGCGGTCAGCGAGGCGGAGGGCGGTGCGTTGTTGGTGGAGATGCCACTCCATGGCGACTGTCGGGAGGCGGTGGCCAAGAGCGTGGTGGATGGTGGCTTCGGGCTGCTGGCCTTCGAGCCGCAACGCCTCTCCCTGGAGGAGGTCTTCGTGCAGCTCACGACCGAGGAGGCCGCGCCGCCGGTGGCCGCGGAGGTGGCGGCGTGACCGGATTCGGCGCGATCCTGCGGCGCGAGCTGCGCGCCTACCTGATCAGCCCGGTGGCGTACATCCTGTGCGCCGTCTTCCTGCTCCTCGCGGGGTACTTCTACTTCGACATCGTCACCTACTACGCGGCGCAGTCCCTGCGCGCCTCCCAGTTCCCAGGCGCCATCGAGCAGTTCACCGCCCACCAGGGGATCATGGTGCCGCTGTTCTCCAACGTGGCGGTGATCCTGTTGCTCATCCTGCCACTGCTCACCATGCGTCTGCTGGCGGAGGAGCGGGCTCGCGGCACCTACGAGCTGCTGTACACGGCGCCGGTCAATCTCACCGCCATCGTGCTCGGCAAGTTCCTGGCGGCGCTCATCCTCTACACCCTGATCCTCGCCGTCAGCCTGGCGTGGCCGCTCTACACCGTTACCCTGCTGCCACTGGACTGGGGTCCGGTGGCCGCCGGCTACCTCGGCCTGTGGCTGATGGGGGCGGTGTTCATCGCCGTGGGGTTGCTGGCGTCGAGCCTCACCCAGCATCAGATGGTGGCCGCGCTGGTCGGTTTCGGTGTGTTGCTACTCTCCTGGGTGATCGGTTGGGCCGGGCACAACCTGGAAGGCGACGCCGCCGATGTCCTGAAGTACCTGTCGCTCCTTGACCATCTGGAAAACTTCTTTCAGGGGGTAATCGACACCCGCGATTGCGTCTACTTCGTGAGCTTCACGGGTCTGGCGCTGCTCGCCACCCAGCGCTTGCTGGACTCCCAGAGGTGGCGTTCATGAGCTGGCGGCGAAGCCTGCAATACGGTGGTTCCTCGGCCCTCCTGGTGGCGTTGCTGGCGGGGGTGCTGGTGTTCGCCAACCTGATTTCCAACAACCACTACCGCCGGGTCGATACCACCGAGGCGGGCCTCTACACCCTGAGTCCGCAGACGGTGAAGGTGCTCGGCGAGCTTGGCGAGCCACTGCACGCCACGGCCTTCTTCGAGCCCGACACCCCGGCACAGCACGAGGCCACCCAGCTCTTCGAGCAATGCCGGGCGGTGTCCCGCCAGTTCGACTACCGGTTCGTCGATCCGGACAAGCACCCTGCTGAGGCCCAGCGACACAACATCACCCAGTACAACACGACCCTCCTTACCCAGGGAGAGCGCGAAGTCCGCATCACCGGGTTCACCGAGTCGGACCTCACCTCGGGGTTGATTCGGGTCACCCGCGAGACCCGGCGCCAGATCCGCTTCACCAGCGGCCACGGCGAACGCCCGTTGCGTGGCTTCGACCGCGACGGCCTCGACTCGGCGGCGCGGGCCCTGGAGGGGCAGGGGTTCGAGACCGCGGAGCTCCTCCTGCTCGAAGCGGGGGCGGTGCCGACCGACACCGACGTGCTGGTGGTGGCCGGGCCGCGCAAGCCTTTGCTCCCCGAGGAGATCAAGGTCGTGGCCGACTACCTGGACCAAGGCGGCAGCGTGGTGGTTCTCGCCGATCCGGACAGTACGGCGGACCTCAGCCCGCTCCTCGAGCCGTGGGGTATCGAGGCGCCCGACCGGCTGATCATCGACCCGACGTCGCGCATGTTCGGGGGCGACTTCACGGTCCCCCTGGTGAGCGAGTACCCGCCCCACGAGATGACCGACGGCTTCAACCTCGCGGCCTTCTTCCCCGTCGCGCGGCCGATCGAGGAGGAAGAGCGTACCGGTGTCACCCAGACGGTGATCGCCCGGACCGGTCCCGACGCGTGGGGCGAGAGCGATATCCAGAGCGCGGAGGTGGCGCTCGACGACCGTGATCTCAAGGGGCCGTTGGCGGTGATGGTGCTGGCGGAGCGGGCGGAGGGGGATGCGCCGGCCGCCCCGGATGAGGAAGATGCGGCCGGTGCCGCGGACGACGCGGCCGGCGCGCCGAGCCCGGCGGCCGGCCAGGGGGGCCGCCTGCTGGTCGCCGGCGACGCCGACTTTCCGACCAACCAGTGGTTCGGCTTCTCCGGCAACGGCGACCTGTTTCTCAATGCGGTCACCTGGCTGGCGAAGGAGGAAGGGCTGGTGTCGATCCGTCCGAAGGAGAACACGCCACAGGCCCTCGCCCTGACGCCCATCCAGGGTGCCACCCTGTTTTACGGCTTCGTGGCGGGCATGCCTCTGGTGGCGTTATGCGGCGCCTTCGGCGTGTGGCGCTGGCGACGCGCGCTATGAGGAGATGAATTCCCCCTCCCTCCGGGAGGAGGCAGGGGGCAGGCCTTACGGAGTGCGCGCTTTGCCGGGTCCACAATCGAACAGGCGGCAACGTCCATGCGTCCCCACCCCGACCCTCGCCCGGCGGGGGAGGGGGGCTCGTTCATGAATCGACTCGTCTCCCTGCTGATCGCGGCGTTGTTGCTTGCGGCCGTGGCCGCGTTCTACTTCCAGGTGGATCGGCCGGCTCAGGAGCGCAAGGCGGAGGAGGAGGGGCGCCAGGAGGTCTTCCTGGACATCCCCCGCGACCGGGTGGACGCCATCGAGATCGGTCGCGGTGGCGACACCATTCGCCTGGAACGTGACGCCCAGCGGCGCTGGTGGCTACGCGCCCCGGAGGACGCACCGGCCCGCCCCGCGGCGGTGGAGGACTTGCTCTACGAGGCGACCACCGCCGGTGTCCTGCGGCGGTTCACCGTGGCTGCGCAGGAGCGTGGCGAGCTGGGTCTCGTTTCCCCGGCGGCGACCCTCCACCTCGCCGGGGAGGGAATCGACGTGACGCTCCAGGTCGGGATCGACGCCCCGACCCTCGAGGGTCGCTATTACCTGGGCCGGAGTGACGGCGACACGGTGATCGTCACGGCCTCGCCGTTGCGCAAGAGCCTGCAACAGCCGGTGGAGGAGCTGCGCCGCCGCCGGCTCTTCGACGTGCCGCGCTGGCGGACGGAGGCGATCGAGATGCACGATGGCGACCGCCGCCTACGCCTGAGCCAGGGGGAGGACGGCGTGTGGGCCATCACGGAGCCGGATCTCGGTCGTGCCGACGGCCAAAGGGTCTCGGATTGGCTCGACGCGGTCGACCAGGCGGAGGCACCGCAGCTCACCTCCCTGGAAGGTGAGGAGGCGCCGCTCATGGTCACGGGGCCGTGGTCGACCTTGCGCCTGGTCGACGACCAGCAGGCGGAGGCCGTGATCCGGCTTAGCCGCCAGGAGGGTGGTGACGCCGTCGCCTACCAGGAGGGGCTCGGGTTTTTCGGCACATTACCGGCGAGCGAGGTCGCGCGCCTGTTGCCGGACGGCGAGGCGTTGCGTGACCGGCACATCGCCCCGATCGCGACGTACCGCGTGGATCGCATCGAGCTGGACGTCGGCGGAAAGGTCCTCACCCTGGCGCGCACGGCTAAGGGTTGGACTACAGGGGATGATCGGGTGATCGCGGATGGCATCGTGGACGACTATCTCCGGGACTTGGAGAAGAGTGAGGGAACGAGGTACCGTGACGACCAGGTTGGTCTGGAAGGTGACAATCCGCGCCTGCGCCTGTTCGAAGGTGAGCGGCTCCTCCTGGAGCTGGGCTTTTACACCACGGCCTCCGCGGTGGGTCAACTCCCCGACGGCCCCCTCCTCGAAGTGGATCCCGCCCTCTATTCTCGTCTCCTACCTACCATCCGCCGTTTCACCGATCCCCTCGCGACGGCAGATACCCCGCCTGCCCCAGAAATACCCACCGCCTCCGAGCCCGCCCCATGATCTTGTCGACCAAAATCACCTACTCGGTGCGCGCCCTCTCCTATCTCGCGCTGCACGGCGATGGCCGCTACATCTCCTTGACGGAGATCGCCGAGGATGAGGACATCTCTCTCAACTACTTGGCGCACCTGTTCAGCAAGCTGCGCAACCGCGGGATCATCGAGTCGATCCGCGGCCGGCGCGGCGGCTACCGCCTGGCACGCCGCCCCGAGGAGATCTGCCTGTACGACATCATCGAGGCGATCGAGATGCAGGACTTCCTCAATCTCAATCTCCCCGACTACATCGACGACCACAGTAGCTGCCGCATGGTGACTGACCTGTTGTGGTCCGGTTTTGACCGACACGTGCGCGATTTCCTCACCAATACCACCTTGGCGAGCATTCTGGAGCGCACGGTCGCGGCGTGATTCGCCGGTCCACTGGGGCGATGCCGGTTCCCTTCTCGGCTCAGCGAGTCGGTCGCGTGCTCGGTGCGTCCATCCCGTATGCGCGCTGATCGTCCCTACTCGATCGGCGTCATCGGCGGCGGTAGCTGGGGGACTGCCCTCGCCCACCTGTTGTGTGGTCAGGGCCACCGCGTCGCCCAGTGGGTGTTCGAGGCCGACCTCGCGGCGCGCATGCGGGAGACCCGCGTCAACGACGTCTACCTGCCGGACATCGTTTTGCCGTCGTCACTGGTGATTACCACCGATCTGGCGGAGGCGGTGGCGAACAAGGAGATGCTGCTGTCGGTCGTGCCGACCCAGTTCCTGCGTCCGGTGCTACGTCAGCTCAAGAATCTGTTGCACGGCGATACAATCTTGGTCAGTGCCACCAAGGGGATCGAGAACGACACGTTGATGCTCATCTCCGAAATCTTCGCGGAGGAGCTGCCCGACCTGCCGCCGGAGCGGTGCGCCTATCTCTCCGGGCCAAGCTTCGCGCGCGAGGTGGTACGCGGGCTGCCGACGGCGGTGACCGTCGCCTCGTTGAGCGAGACCACTGCGAAGACCGTGCAGGGGGCGTTCACGGCGTCCTATATGCGGGTCTATACCAGCCCGGATGTCGTGGGGGTGGAGCTGGGCGGCGCCGTGAAGAACGTGATCGCGATCGCTACCGGCGCGTGCGACGGCCTGGGCCTCGGCTCCAACACCATCGCCGCCCTGATCACTCGCGGCCAGGCCGAGGTGGCCGCCCTCGGTACCGCCATGGGCGCCTCACCCCTCACCTTTCTCGGTCTCGCCGGCATCGGCGACCTGGTCCTCACGTGTACCGGCGACCTCTCTCGTAACCGCACGGTGGGCAAACGCCTGGGCCGCGGTGAGAGCCTGCGCTCCATCCTCAAGGACATGAAGATGGTGGCTGAGGGGGTGCGCACCACGCGATCCGTCCACCAGCTCGCCCAGCGCCTCGGCGTCACCATGCCGATCTGCGGGGAGGTCTACCACGTCCTGTATGAAGGCGGCGACTTGCGCGGCGCGGTGGATCGGTTGATGGTTCGAGAACTGAAAGAAGAATGGGAAGACCTGACGCACATCGGGGGTCCGGAGTGGAGGAGTCCCTGACACCTTTCTCCGACGGGCCGGTGAACCAGCGTCTGCTGGCAGCCACCACCCTCGCCCAAGATTCGGCCCACGACCTTAACGGCCATCTCCTGACCATCCTGGGTTTCGCCGAGCTCCTTCAGGAGGAGGACGCGGAGAGCGGCAGGGAGGGGGGGTACGGGGCGGTACTGGTGCGCGCCGCGCAGCATCTGCAGGCGCGCATCGATGCCCTGCTCTACGTGCTAACCGCTGCCGCCCGGCCACCCCGCGCTCCACGCCCTCAGCCCCTTGGCGGGTTGCTCCGCGAGGTGTGCGTCGGACCGCACGCGACCATCGACTGCCGTGTCCCAGACGAGCGGGCCGTGGCGGTGGACGCGCAGGGATTGCGCTGTTTGCTGCGCGCCTTGCTTGTGATCTCGGATCCGCCGCTGACCATCACCCTCGCCCTCCGTCCGGATCCGACGGACACCGGGGAGTGGCTGGAGGTGGCGTGCGTCGCAGGAACGCCTCACGGTGAGGCCCCGTCCGGATCCACACCCGTCGAGCGGACCGCGGAGGTTGCCGTGATTGAGGGGGTCGCGACGGCCATGGGAGGCACCTGCGTCGCGCGTCCCGCCGCGCCGGGTGGTTGCGACCTGTGCGTCTCGATCCCTTTGCCGACATCCGAACAACTCACGTCACAGGAAGGAGCGGACTAGATCCCCCTTCTGCCAAGGAATCCCATGTCACGAAAAATGCTGGTCAACGCCGCCGAGGCAGAAGAGACCCGCGTCGCCATCTTGAATGACGGCGTCCTCGACGAGCTCAACATCGAGTTTCACGCCCAGCGCAAGATCAAGGGCAATATCTATACCGCCACGGTGGTGCGGGTGGAGCCGTCCATCCAGGCGGCGTTCCTCGATTACGGGGCGGAGCGCCACGGCTTCTTGTCCATCTCCGAGGTGAACTTCAACCTGTTCAAGCCCAAGGGCGGCAAGCGGCGCATCGAGGACCTGGTGAAACGCGGCGACCGCGTCCTGGTGCAGGCGATCCGCGAAGAGCGTGGCCAGAAGGGTGCGGCGCTTTCCACCTTCATCTCGCTGCCCGGCCGCTATCTGGTCCTCATGCCGGACTGCTCCGGCGGCGGTATCTCCCGCAAGATCGAAGACGCCAAGGAACGCAAGCAACTCAAGGCGTTCTTCGAATCGCTGGAGGCCGAGGAGGGCGGCGAGCCCCCTGGCCTGATTATCCGTACCGCCGGGCTCGGATGCGCGATCGAGGGTCTACGGCGCGACTACGGTTATCTGAAGGAGCTGTGGGCGCGAATCCAGGAGGTGTCCGAGAAGCGTGGCGACGCGCCGGGCCTGGTCTACCAGGAGCACGACATCATCACCCGCACGATCCGCGACTACTTTTCCAGCGACATCGACGAGATCCTGGTGGACAACGAGGAGGTCGGCGAACGCATCCGCGAGTTCCTGCGGCGCACCATGCCCGAGTACGTCGACCGGGTGACTTTCCATCGCGAGAAGCGGCCGATCTTCTCGCGCTACCAGACCGAGGAGCAGATCGCGACGATCTACAAACGGCAGGTTCCCCTGCCGTCCGGCGGCTCGATCGTCGTCGATCCCACCGAGGCGTTGGTGGCGATCGACGTCAATTCCGGTCGCTCCAGCCAGTCGCGGTCGCCCGAGGAGACGTCGTTCCGCACCAACATGGAGGCCGCCACCGAGATCGCCCGGCAGCTCCGGTTGCGCGACCTCGGCGGGCTGATCGTCTGCGACTTCATCGACATGACGGAGGCGAAACACCGCCATCAGGTGGAAGAGCGACTGACCCAGGCGATGAAGGGCGACAAGGCGCGCTTCGACGTGGGCAAGATCTCCAAGTTCGGTCTGCTGGAGCTGTCTCGACAGCGGGTCAAGGCGTCTCTCCTGGAAGGCTCCCACGAGACCTGCCCGGCGTGCGAAGGCACCGGGCGGGTGGCCTCCGTGGAGTCGATGGCGACCGGGTTCATCCGCACTTTGCAGGCCACGGCAGCCAGTCCAGATGTGCGGCGCATGGAGCTCACCGTGGCGCCACAGGTGGCGACCTATCTGCTCAACGACGGCCGCGACACCCTGGTGGAGCTGGAGCGGCGCCGGGATGTGGAGATCTACGTCGCCACTGACCCGATCTTGCTGCCCCACCAGTCCCGTACCGAGGTAGTCAAACGGCGGCAGGAAGAGGCGCGCGCACTGGAGGAGGTGGCGACGCCACTCGATGTCGCGGCACCCGAGATCCCGCCCGACGCGGTGGTGCCGGCGGCGCCGGAGGCCGCCAATGGGTCCGGCTCCGGGAATCGCCGTCGCCGCCGCCGGCGCCGGGGCCGCGGTCGTGGCGCCGTGGAGCCCGTGAATGGCGATATGGTACCGGAGGCGAAAGAGCCGTCCGCTGCGGAGGCGGCGGCGGCCGGAGAGATCGGTCTCGGGTCGGTCGAGGTGGCTGCGGCCACCGCGGCGGACGTGGTGCCGGAGACCGAGGCAGGAGCCGGGGTGACCGAGGCTGCTGCCCCGCCGGAGGCCAAGAAGAAGCGGTCACGACGGCGGCGGCGCAAGAAGGGGGCCGTCGAGGCGACGGCTCCGGTAGCGCCTGCGGTACCCGGCGGTGAGGCGCCGGCCGAGGAGGCGCCGCCGGCTAGCCCGCCGCGCGAGACCTCGCCCGAGCCGGTAGCTCCGGCGGTGCCACCGCCCGAGCCCAAGAAGGCTGCGGAGGAGGCCGTCGCGCCACCGAAGAAGAAGCGTGCGGCGCCGAAGAGGAAGGTCGCCAAAAAGGCGGCGACAGAGGCCGGGGCTGAACCGGGTGCGCCCGCAGTGGAGGCCCCCGCCCCGGCCGCGGAGAGTACGGCCGCTGCCGCGCCCGCGAAGAAGAAACGCGCCCCGGCGAAGAAGCGGGCTCCGGCAAAGAAGCGGGCCACAAAGAAGGCGGTTTCCGCGGCCGACTCCGTGGCTGCTGGCCCGGCGGAGACCCCCGCCGAACCGGCCCCACCGGCCAAGAAGAAGCGAGCGGCGCCGAAGAAGAAGGCCGTCAAGAAGAGGGCGCCAGCGTCGCCACCGGCAGAGGCCGCCCCATCGGGCGATGCAGGTTAGCCCGCCACGGTGCGGCGCTCGTCCTGACGCCGGTCGAGTGCGCCGCCACGCCGTTCCCGGAAGTAGTCGCCCTTGTAGATCGGGTCGCTGTCCGTCGCGAGCAGGGCAGCAAGGCGGTCGCACGCCCGGCGCAGATACCGCCGTCGTTCTCCTTTGCGACGGTCCATTGCTACTCCCGGGGGGAGGCCTCTCTCTCCTGGCGGTCGATCCTGCATGGCATCCTGCCTATGGTTAAAGGTTGCTGGGTTCTCACAACCTATTCAAGCCATGTGCCAACTGTGACAGGGCCTGTCCCAGCCCGTCAGCCCAACTAGAACAGTTTGTTTTTCCAGGGTTTCGCTTGCAAGCGGAAAACGAGCGCGGCGGTGGCGGTTTGCGCCTCTGTTCAAAAACTATACGGTCGTTCTTCGCACCTTCCGTCAACTCGACAAAATAACCCTCTGGAAACGTTAATATTTCATCCCATTCTCGCCTCTCCGTCTAAGTTTCTTACAGTGACTCAATTTGCGACGCCTCCGGGTGGCCGATGGGTGACTATTCCCCACCGATGAACTGGGAGCCGCGGAATATCGGTTTCGCCGAGCTGGCCCACTGCACGGGTAGTGCACGGCGGTGTCGCTTCCGCACCGCCCACGGGGTCGTCGATACCCCCTCGTTCATGCCGGTAGGCACCCGTGGCACGATCAAGGGTCTCACCCCCGACCAGGTGGCGGAGGCGGGTGAGCCGGCCGTGGTCCTGGCCAACACCTTTCACCTCTTTTTGCAGCCGGGGCCGGAGCTGATTGCGCGGCATGGCGGTCTGCATTCTTTCATGGGGTGGCAACGATCCATCCTGACCGACTCCGGAGGCTTTCAGGTCTTCAGCCTGCCGGAGCGGACGGTCTCCGCCGCCGGCGTCTCCTTTGTCGATCCGCGCAAGACCAAGGCCGCGCGCACGTCCGGCCGGATCTGGTTCGACGCGGAGGAGTCCATCCGCATCCAGGAGCTACTGGGCAGTGATATCGCGATGTGCTTCGACGAGTGCGTCGGGGCCGATGCCACCGAGAGCGACGCGGAGGCGGCCGTGGAGCGCACGAGCGAGTGGGCGGCGCGCTGTCGCCATGCCCACACCCGCTCCGACCAGCTTCTGTTCGGCATCGTCCAAGGTTTCACCCACCGTCACCTGCGAGAGCGATCCGCCCGGGAGATCTCCGCGCTTCAGTTCGATGGCTACGCGATCGGCGGTGTGTCGGTGGGCGAGGGGACCGAGAAGATCCGCGAGGTGGTGGCCTACACGGCACCGCTCCTGCCCGCGGATCGGCCCCGGTACCTCATGGGTATCGGCCTCCCGGAGGACATCCTCGCCTCCGTGGACGCCGGCTGCGACCTGTTCGATTGTGTGATCCCCGCCCGTTTCGGCCGCGGTGGCACCCTCTTCACCCGGAACGGAAAGGTGCGGATCCGTGACAAGCGTTACCGCCGCGACCTGATGGCGGTGGACAAGCGGTGTCGCTGCTACACGTGTGGCAGGTTCAGCCGCGCCTACCTGCACCACCTCTTCGTCCTCGACGAGCCCCTCGCAGCCACCCTCGCGACCCTCCACAACCTGTGCTTCTACCAGGACCTGATGGCGGGGATCCGCGGCGCCATCGAGGGGGGAGACCTCCCCACGTTTCGCGACCGCTTCCTCGACCGCTACCTGCCCCGCACCAAGGGCTCGGCCTAGGTCTCGACCGCTACGCGTTCCCGGCCTGTGCCGGCCCTCCCGTCGTTTCTCCTGCCGTCCCTTCGCCAGCCACCCCTCTGCGCCGTCGTGCGCCGGGTGGCTTGAAAATCGCTCTCCCCTCGGCGAGGCTGCACCCCCGGTTGGCGGTCAGGAGGACCGCCGTCGAGCTCAGGAGGAGCTCTCCATGCTGGCCCGTGCCTTATCCGCAACCCCGGTCGGGGTCGCGGCCCATCCCATCGAGGTCGAGGTGGACATCGCCCGCGGTCTGCCGGCGATGAGCACGGTCGGCCTGCCGGATACCGCGGTGAAGGAGAGCCGGGAGCGGGTGAGGGCGGCGATCACCAACAGCGGCTTCCCGTTCCCGGACCAGCGCATCACCGTCAACCTCGCTCCGGCCGACCTGCGCAAGGAGGGGGCGCGATTCGACCTCGCCGTGGCCCTGACACTCCTGGCGGCGGGTCGTAGCCTACGCGGCGCCGACCTGTCCGGCTGGCTGATCCTCGGCGAGCTGGCCCTGGACGGCCGGGTGAAGGGGGTGCGTGGCGCGCTATCCGTCGCCCTCTGGTTGCGCCACCACGGCGACGGCCGGAGACTTCTGTTGCCGCGGGCCAACGCGGTCGAGGCGGCGGTGGTGGAGGGGGTCGAGGTGATCGGTGTGGAGAGCCTCGGCGAGGCCGCAGCGATCCTCTGTGGGGAGGAGCACGCGGAGCCCACGGTGGTCGACCCGTGTTCCCTGTTCGCCGCGTGCACGTACGCCAACACCGTCGACCTCGCAGAGGTGGCGGGACAGGAGCGGGCAAAGCGCGCCCTGGAGATCGCCGCCGCCGGCTCCCACAACCTGCTCATGGTGGGCCCGCCGGGGAGCGGCAAGACCATGCTCGCCGAGCGCCTCCCCACCCTGTTGCCCGCGATGACCCTGGACGAGGCCCTGGAGACCACCCGCGTCTACTCGGTCCACGGCTCGCTCCCGTCCGGCGCGGGGCTGATCACCCGGCGGCCCTTTCGCAGCCCGCACCACTCGATCTCCGACGCGGGCCTGGTCGGCGGCGGCACCATTCCCCGGCCCGGCGAGGTGAGCCTCGCCCACCACGGCGTGCTGTTTCTCGACGAGCTCCCGGAGTTCTGCCGTTCCGTCCTGGAGGTCCTGCGCCAGCCGCTGGAGGCGGGCGTGATCACCATCGCCCGTGCCAGCGGCGCCCTCACCTTCCCCGCCGACTGCATGCTGGTGGCGGCGATGAATCCCTGCCCCTGCGGCTTTCGCGGCGATCCGG
>JASFUG010000024.1:0-16450 GCA_050050395.1 Nitrospirota bacterium | reverse complement strand
AACTACTCGTCCGGCCGCCTCCTGCTCAATGTCTTCAAGGATGGGAAACAGGTGGCCGTGCTGGCGCCGGAGCGGCGTTTCTACAAAACCAGCCAGCAGCCCACCACCGAGGTGTCGGTGCGCTCGACGATCACCGAGGACCTGTACACGGTGTTCGCCGCCATGACCCCGGACGGTAGGAAGGCGGTGCTGCAGGTGTGGATCAATCCCCTGGTGAACTTCGTCTGGGGAGGTGGCTTCACCGTCTGCCTCGGGACCATCATCGTCATGCTGCCCGATCGCGCGATGCGGCGGCGGATGGAACGGATGATCGGCGAGAGCAGCGCCGGGCGAGGGACAACGGAGGCCGATGCTCGTGCGTAAGCTGGTTCTGCGTAAGCTCCTGGTCTATGCGGCCGTGACGCTGGCCGTGGTCGGCGCGGCGCGGGTCGTTCCCGCCGCCTCGACCCACACCCGGCTCACCGACCCTGCGCTCCAGGACCGTTTTCACGAGATCTCCCAGCAGCTCATCTGCCAGTGCGGCTGCAACTTGGTCCTGGACGTCTGTAACCACCACAACTGCGGCTCGGCCACACCGATGCGGGAGCGTATCGACCGCGAACTGCTCGATGGGCGCAGCAATGCGGCGATCGTTGCCGGCTTTGTCGATGACATGGGGCTCGTGGTGCTCTCCGCGCCGCCGGCCAGCGGCTTCAACCTCACGGCCTGGCTCCTGCCCTTCGTGCTGCTGCTGGTGGCCGCGGTGGTCATCACCCTGCTGTTGAAGCGGTGGCGAACGCTCGCCCCGGCGAGCAACGCAGGCACAGCGCACGGCCAGGCTGGGGAGGAAGGTGCCCACTCCGACCAGATCGAGGAGGAGCTGCGCGAGCTATGATCGAGATCGTCCTGTTCGCCATGGCGTCGGCCGCCCTGGCCTTCACTGTCTTGCCGATGCTCCGGCCTGTGGCCCGGACGGGATCCGGCGACGAGAACGCGGAGGACCTCTTCCTCTCCAAGGAGCGGATCTACGCCAACATCAAGGATCTCGACTTCGACCACCAAGTCGGCAAGATCGGACGTGAGGACTACGTCGCGATGCGCCGGGCGTTGAAGCAGGAGGCGGAGGTGATTCTGGGGCGCATCGACCAGCTCAAGGCGGGCAACGTGCGCGAGGCGTTGGAGAAAGAGATCGTGCGGCACCGCAAGGAACCCCGTGCAGGTGGTTGCCCGGAGTGCGGCGCGACCAACCTCGGAGGCGCACGATTCTGTCCCCAGTGCGGCCACAAGCTCGGCTGAACCAGCGCGCCATCCATCCGGGGTCTCTCCGTGCGCGGCGACGGACCGCTCTTGGCCGCGTCGGCGATGGCGGGCAAAATCGACGGCCGGGTGGGACTCGCGAATCAGGCAGCCTTTTCGGTCAGGTAGGCGAGCCGCTATTTCCCTCTGGCGCCCGGTGCGCCCGGCCACGCGTGCGATGCGATCACATTCAGTTGATGGAGGAACGTCGATGATTGCCCGCCGACTCCGCTGGCTCGCCCTCGTCTTACTGCTCGTGTTGGCGGCGGATGGCCATGCCCAGGAGGGAGGGCGCTCCATCTCCGGTGAGGTGCGCATGGGGACTCCGGGCGCCACCCTCGGGCCGGTCGACGTAACGCTGGTGGCGCCGGCGATGGGCATGGAGGAGATCGCGACCGTGCCCCTGGTGAACGGTCGCTACCGTTTTGACGACATCCCCGCGGGACCACCGATCCTCTTGGTGCAGGTGGACTATCAGGGCGTCACCTATCGCCAGCCGGCGAGGCTGACCGGTCGCCCGCTGGTCGTGAACTTCGACGTCTACGAGACGACGGAGCAGTGGCAAGGCGTGCACGTCGAGATGCGCCACGTGGTGTTGCGTACCGATGGGCGGGTGTTCCGCGTCGATAAGGCATTTCGCGTCATCAACGACGGGCCGGAGAAGCGCACCGTGTACCGCGACGGCGGCGCCTTCCGTGTACACTTGCCCGCCAGTCGTACGGGCGAGGTGACCATCTCCGTCCGTGCCCAGGGGCAACCCGTGAGCCGCGATCCGGTCGCCACGGACGAGCCCGAGGTCTTCACCGTCGACTACCCCATCCGTCCCGGTGTCACGGAGGTCGAGCTCGCCTACACCCTGCCGTACGCCGACAAACAGCTCGCGTACGAAGAGCCCCTGCTCTACGACCTGCCGCGCGTCGACCTGTTCGTGCAGCCGGCGGACGTGGAGGTGGAGCCGGACGCGCCGCTGGAGATGGTGGAGGTGAACCAGGAGCGTAACCTCGTCTATCTCCATGCGGGAACCGCCGCGGCGGGGACCCGCATTGCCCTCAACTTGGCCGGAGGAAGTGGCGTGGGCGGTGGGCACGGTCAGTTCCGTGTGGCCATGACGCCGAATCGTACCCAGAAGTTCGTGCCCTACGTGGTCCTGATCCTCGGCGGTATCCTCGCCGCGGTGGCGATCCTCACCGCCGGCAAGGAGAAGGCCGTGGCGGCGGCAACCGCCACCGGCGGTGACAAGCAGGCGCGGCGACTCAAGGAGAGCCTGATCACATCCATCGCCGAGCTCGACGATCGCCTGGCAGCGGGTGCAATCAGTCGTAAGCAATACGACGGTCGGCGCGCGGACCTGATGCGCAAGCTGGAGAAGACCGTGCGTCGTCTCGGCCGCGGTCCGGGATGAGCGGACGGGCGCCAGGGCCGTTGGCGGTGGAGGCGGCCGGGGTCGCCAAGCGGTTTGGTCGCATCACTGCGCTCCGGGCGGTCGACCTGGCGGTTTACGAGGGCTCCGTCACGGCACTGTTCGGCCACAACGGCGCGGGCAAGACCACCTTCCTGCGGATCGCCGCGGGATTGATGCGCGCGAGCGGCGGTGACCTGCGGATCGCCGGGCGCGATGCGATCAAGGAGGCCGCGGAGATCCGCGGCCGGATCGGCATGGTCTCCCACCAGTTGTTTCTCTACGAGGATCTGACGGCCCTGGAGAATCTGCGGTTCTACGGCCACCTCTACGGGATCGAGCGGCTGGAGGAGCGGTGTGTCGAGGTCCTCGATCAGGTGGAGCTGAGCCACCGTGCCAACAGTCGGGCGCGCCACTTCTCGCGCGGCATGGCGCAGCGTCTGGCCATCGCGCGCGCCTTTCTCCACCGGCCAGAGATCCTGCTGCTGGACGAACCCTACACCGGCCTCGACCGGCGTGCCGTGGGGCGGCTCAACGAGCTGATCGGGCGCTTCCGCGAGGGCCACCACACGGTGTTACTCACCACCCACGACCACCACCTGGGGTTCACCATGGCGACCGACATCGCCATCCTGCGCCGGGGCGAGGTGATCCACACGTCATCCGCTGGCGAGCTGACCGAGGCGGAGTTCGATGCCCTCTACGAGCGGTCGTTGCAATAGAGCCGTCAGCTTTCAGCGCTCCGCTCCAAACAGGACATCCGAAGACGTTTCGCGCTGAAAGCCCGCAAATGACCTTCCTTCGCCAGCTCTTGACCGTCTTCCTGAAGGACCTGCGTCTGGAATGGAGGACCCGGGAGGCGATGAGCGCCATGCTCCTGTTCGCCATCCTGGTGCTGGTGATCTTCAACTTCACCTTCAATCCCGATCGCGACCTGGTGCTGCTGATCGGCCCCGGCATCTTGTGGGTCGCATTCACGTTCGCCGCCGTGCTGGGCCTCAACCGCGCCTTTGCCGCGGAGCAGGAGAACGGCTGTCTCGCAGGTGTGCTCCTCACCCCCATCGACCGGGGGGGGATCTACCTGGGTAAGTGGCTAGCGAACCTGGTGTTCACCCTGGTGGCGGAGGTGATCCTCCTGCCATTCTTCGTCCTGTTCTTCAACCTGACCCTGACCGCAGAGATCCCGGCGCTGCTCCTGGTGTGTTTCCTGGGGACCGTTGGGTTCACCGCCGTGGGCACCCTGCTGGCGGCGGTGAGCGCCAACACCCGCCTGCGCGAGGTGATGCTGCCGATCCTGCTCTTCCCCATCACGGTCCCCGTGATCATCGGGGCCGTCGAATCCACCGGTATGATCCTCAACCACGAGACCGAGGGGCTGCGCGGCATGGTGCGCATGCTGGCCTTGTACGATGTGATCTTCCTGGTGAGCTCCACCCTGCTCTTCGATTTCGTCCTGGAGGAATGATGCGAATCGAACGCCTGCACACCGCCGCCAATATCGCCGCCGGCCTCGCCTGGCCGGCGGTCCTGGTGTCCCTCTATCTGGTCTTCGTCTACGTCCCGACCGAGCGGACCATGGGGATCGTGCAACGGATCTTCTACTTCCACGTGCCGTCCGCGATGATGAGCTTCCTCGCGTTTTTCATCGTGTTCGTCGCATCGATCGCCTACCTGATCACCCGTGGCCGTGGCTGGGACATCACCGCCCATGCCGCGGCGGAGCTCGGCGTGGTGTTTTGCAGCATCGTGCTGATCACCGGCCCGATCTGGGCCAAACCGATCTGGGGGATCTGGTGGACCTGGGACGCCCGCCTCACCCTCACCCTGGTGACCTGGCTGATCTACGTCTCCTATCTGATGCTCCGCGCGTACCTGCCCGAAGGCGCCCGGCGCGCCAACCTCGCGGCGGTGGTGGGGATCATCGGCGCCCTGGCGGTGCCCATCAACTACATGTCAATCCGGTGGTGGCGCACCCAGCACCCCAAACCGGTGATCATGGGCGGGGAGGACTCGGGGCTGGCGCCGCCCATGGCCCTGACCTTCCAGGTGTGCCTGGTGACTTTCCTGATCCTGTTCATCGCCCTGCTGCTCCGCCGCGTGGTGGTGGAGATGCTGCAAGACGAGGTCGACCACCTCTACCGCGAGGCGGACCTCGCTCCACCGGAACGGGGCTAATGCACTGTTTCTTTCACCACGGCGGCACAGAGATTCTGGGTATTTATGTGGTTCCTCTGCGCGGCGTACCGGAGTTAGCGATTGGGTTGAAACACGGCATTTTGTAGGGCGGGCTTCAGCCCGCCGGACGCCAAAACTTATTGAGAATACGGCATTGGCCGGTTCAAACCGGCCCTACAGATTGGCGCCATGTATGGTGACGACACGCGCTATCGCGATTTTTCGTTAGGAGCATCCCATGAAGAACCTCAACTTCCTGTTCGCCGGCTACGCCGCTTTCTGGTGCATCCTGTTCGGATATCTCGCGGTCATGTTCAGCCGCCAGCGTCGCCTGATGCGCGAGATCGAGGAGCTGCGCCGGGAGATCGGCCAGCGCAAGGGGTAGCCTGGCCATGTGGGCCCGCACCGTCCTCGTCGCGGTCCTGCTGATCGGGGTGGGCCGGGCCTCCCTGGCGACGGAGGACACCGGGCGCGCCGCCGACCGGATGGAGATGGTGGCGGAGCAGATCGTGCGCCGTGGCGTGGACGAACCGCGTGTGCTCGCCGCGTTGCGCGCCGTCCCACGCCACCGCTTCGTGCCGGAACGGCTCCGGGCGGCCGCGTACGACGACAACCCCCTGCCCATCGGCTACGGCCAGACCATCTCGCAACCGTACATCGTGGCGAAGATGACCGAGCTCCTCGGCCTCACCGCCGCCAGCAAGCTCTTCGAGCTCGGCACCGGGTCGGGATACCAGGCGGCGGTGGCCGCCCGCCTCGCGGCGCACGTCTACACCATGGAGATTCACGCGCCGCTGGCCGAGCGGGCGCGGGCCACCCTGGCGGAGCTCGGCTACGCCAATGTCACCGTGCGCACCGGCGACGGTTACTACGGCTGGCCCGAGCACGCCCCGTTCGACGCCATCATCGTCACTGCCGCCGCTTCCCACATCCCTTCTCCCCTGGTGGCCCAGCTCGCCCCGGGCGGGCGGATGGTGGTTCCCGTGGGCCCCGCCTTTGCCACCCAACGGCTCATGGTGGTGGAGAAGGCGGCCGACGGCGCGATCACCACCCGCGCCCTGTTCCCCGTGCGCTTCGTGCCGGTGACCGGCGACCACACGGAGCCGTGACCCCGCTGCGGGCTCCCCGCGGGGTTCCGCTACCCTCGGGCTATGGTGAGAGCCCGCGTCGCCACGCCTGAGCCGCCCGCGCCCGAGGTCGGTGCCCCGGCGTCGCTACTTCTTCTTTCGGCGGCGCTCCTCGCCCTGGAGCTCTACTGGCTGCGCGCCTTCGCCGAGGCGGAGTGGGGGCACCTGGCGTCGATGGTGGTCTCCACGGCCATGATCGGATTCGGGGCCGGCGCCACCCTCATCCAGGTCGGCGGCGAGCGTGCCGTGCGGCACGCGGCGCCCCTGTGGCGAGGCCTGCTGGCCCTCTTCGTGATCACCGCCAGCGCCGCGCCGCCGCTGGTCGCGCGGGTGCCCCTCGAACCCCTGCTCCTCGCCTGGCGCCCGGATGCCTGGGGATGGCTGATCGTCCGCGAGCTGCTGGTAGCCGCGCCGTTCGCCGCCGGTGCGGCGGCGGTAACCCTCGCCCTGCGGGTGGAGAGTGGGCGGCCCGGTGTCATCTACGGCATTCACCTCGTCGGCGCCGGCGTCGGCGTGGCCCTCGGTCTCGCGTTGATGGCGGTGCGCCCCACCGCTGACCTGCACCGCTTCGCCCTGGCTTGCGGCGCCGGCGCGTGTGTGAGCGCCGTGCTCGGTGGCGCCCATCGCCGGCGCGCCTGGGTCGTTGCGATTGTCGCAGCCGCGCTGGCCGGGGCGTGGGGGAGCGCACCGCGTCTCGCCCCGGAGAAGGACCTCGCCCAGGCCCTGCGCCTGCCCGGCGCCCGCCTGCTGGCCGATCGGCCCGGTATCCGCGGGCGATGGAGCATGGTCGCCGCTCCGTCCCTCCATGGCATTGCCGGCCTGAGCCTCGCCGCCGGCCACCTTCCTCCCGCCCAGCGCGCCCTGTTTGTGCACGGGGACAGCGTCGGGATCGTGCTGGGCAGGGGCGGCGAGTCCCTGCTACGCGCGCGGGTGGCGTGGCTGCCCTATGTGCTCCGCCCGCCGGGCACCATCCTGCTCCTCGATCCGGGGGCCGGCCTGCCGGTGCAGGCCGCGCAGGCGGCCGGCGCCGAGGAGATCGTCGCCGTGGTCCCGGACCCGCGTACCCGTGCGGCCCTTAGTACCTCCCTCGGCACCTACGGGGGGCTCGATCAAGCGCGTGTCCAGGTGCGTCGCGGGGCGCCCCGCGCCGTGCTCGCCACGCTTCCGCCCCGCACCTTTGATGTCGTCGGGCTCCCCACCGCCGACTCCTTCGCCGCCGCCACCGGCGGCCTGGGCTCGACCCTGGAGGAGTACCTCCTCACCGAGGAGGGGGTCGCCGCGGCGATCGCCGCCGCGGGTGAGCGTGGCCTCGTGGCGGTGACCCGCTGGACCCAGGCGCCACCACGCGATCTGCCCAAGCTGGTGGCGACATTCGCGCGGGTGCTCCGTATCCATGGCGTCGGTGACGTCCGCGATCATCTCGCCTGCGTCCGTCACTGGGATGCCTGGACGCTGTGTGCCAGCGCCGCCCCGTTCACCGCCCCGGAGCGGAAGCGCCTGGCCACGTGGGCCACGGGGCTCGGCTTTGATTCCCTGCTCCCGGAGGCCTCTCCCCGACTCCGCCACCGCCTGCCGGGCCCGGACGTGGTCGCCCTGCTGGACACGATCCTGGCAGACGAGGACGGTGCGCCGCCGGCCGACTACTCCTTCCACCTCGCGCCCGCCACCGACGACCGTCCTTTCTTCCACCGTTTTCTGCGCTGGCGCCACCTGCCGGATTATCTCGCCGGCGCCCGGGCCGGTACCCTTCCGATCGGCGACTGGGGCGACCTGTTCCTGGCCGCGGGACTGGTCCTGGCCCTCCTCCTCGGCGGGGTGCTGGTCGGTCTGCCGCCCCTGCTGCGGCGGCCGGTGCGGCGCGCCCTGCGTGGCAGCGGGCCGGCGACCCTGCTCTTCCTCTGCCTCGGCCTCGGTTACCTCTCGCTCGAGGTGGTCCTGATCCACCAGGGGAGCCGCGTCACCGGTGACCCGGCGGCGAGCGCCGCCGTGGTGATCGGCGCCTTCCTCCTCGGCAGTGGCTGCGGGAGCCTGTGGCTCGGACGGCACGACGAGGGCGGCCCGGCAGGGGTGTGGGGCGCCGCTGTCGCGGTAGTCCTGGGGGTGGCCGCGGCCGTCCTCCTCACCCCGGGCTTCGGCCACGTGCTCGCGTGGCCCGCCGCGTATCAGTGGGCCCTGCTCTGGGTGACCGCCTTCCTGATCGCCCTGCCCCTCGGCCTGCCTTTCCCCGCCGGGCTGGCCCGTGCCGCGATCACCGTGCCCGCGCGTATCCCGTGGCTGGTGGCGATCAACGGTTGGGCCTCGGTTGTGGGCGCGGTGGCCGCCTCGATGATCGCGATCGCCTGGGGCTTCAGTGCGCTGGCCCTGGCCGCGGCTGCATGTTACGCCGTCGCCGCGCTACTCCTGGCATTCGGGTCCGGAGGCTCGGGTCGAACGGCGCGACAAAAAAAGCCCGCCTTGCGGCGGGCTTGATCGAGGGACGCAACGGGTGTTGGTCAGGCCGGGGTCTTCTTCGCGTCGTTCTTTGCGCCCTTCGTCGCGTCACATGCGCACGACGAGCCGCAGGCGCTGCCATCTGCGGTGCCGTTGGACTTCTTCGGGCCGTAACCGTCGGCGTACCAGCCGCTTCCGGCCAGGGCGAAGCCGCTGCGGGAGATGAGACGCTGTGCCCTGGCACGGCAGCCGGGCTCGTTGCAGCGCTCAAGAGGCGCGGCGCTCATCGACTGCTGCACCTCGAAGTGGTGCCCCTTGGTGCATTGGTACTCATAGAGCGGCATGGCACGGTCTCCAGGTCACGAGATCATCGAAGAACAAGTATTTTCAGGATGTTAAACCTACCGGGATCGTTCAACTAGTCAATGTCGTGATGTCAAGAAGGGTATCGGCAAGACGCCTGTCAAGGGGGGCGACCGGCGACACCCGCTTGACCGCCGCGCCGGCGCGATGCGAGGCTCTCGGCGCTGCCGGAGTGGTGAAACTGGTAGACGCACTGGACTCAAAATCCAGCGGGGGCAACCCCATGCCGGTTCGATTCCGGCCTCCGGCACCAAATGAAGTCAACGAGTTGGCCACGCCTCGCCATCTCCCCTGCGCATGGCAGGGCCGCGGGATCGTCCACGGGGGGCCATCGGAGGTGGATGCCCTGCGCGTCATGGGCTTGGCGACAGTGTGGATCCCGCCGGGTGTTACCTCACGGTAACACCACCGCCGGGCCGAGTGTTCTGGTTTAATAACAGCCAGGGGGATCACATCTGCGGTTGATTCTTCTTCTCGGAGCGATGTTCATGAAAAACAATCGGTTGCGTGATGATTAGTGGCTGGCACGCGTCTTGCTTAGTCTAGGGCAAGAAACAACAACGCGATCCCATGACCAAGGCGAGCCGTCCGCGGTCCCTAAAGGAGAGTGACACCATGAAGGCCACCACCAACAACATCGTGACCACCGGAATGAAGGTTGGCGCAGTGCTCGGCGGAATGATCTTCCTGATCTTCGGGATCGTTCCTGGATTCCACTACGGTGGATACGGGATGCTGATGCTGCTGTCCAAGATGGCGGGTGGACCCGTGGAGGCGACGCTGATCGTCCGGATGCTCCTGGTCGTCGGCGTGCTGGTCGGCGTGTGCTGCGCGGGTGCCCTGAGCATTGTCCTCGGGTCGGTGTTCGGCACGGCAGCGGGCGTGGTCGTGCAGGCCGTTAGCGGGGGTCACGCCGAACAGGGCGAGGCCGCCATCGAAAAGCACTGAGCGGTGAGGGGTGGTAGCGCTCCGATCGGGGCGCAACGCGGGATGGAGAGGTCCCCGGGTCATGACCCGGGGACCTCTTTTATTTGGCACCGGGCAGGGGCCGGCCGTGACGTCAGCCGGCCCGTCGAGGTGGCCGGCGCCAGGCGTCTTGCGCCAGGGGCGACGATCATGATGATGGTGTTGTATGTTTGTGGGTCGGTACGGCGTGAGGCGTTCGGTCGAGGAGCGGTTGGAGCGGCCCCGCAGAGCGAGCCACTTCGACGATGTGCCGTGGGGCCGAGGTAACAGCGCTTGTATTCCTGCCGCGGATGGATGGCGTCCGGGGCAGCAGGGAGCAGGAGGCGGCTGCGATGATGCAGAGCGAAGGAGCGGGCGGCACAACCCGTAGGGTGTGGTGGCTATGGCTGCTGTGTTCACTGCTGCCACTACTGCCGGCGACCGCCATGGCGGAAAACCGGTCGTGCCTGAGCTGCCACGAGGGCATGGAGGGGACGTTCGCCACGCGGGCAGGGGCGCACCTCAACCTGCACGTGGACGGAGAACAGTTCGCGGCCTCGGTGCACGGCGATCTCGACTGCACCACATGCCACCTACTGTTCGTGGATGAGCCACCGGACCCACCGGACGCGGACATCGACGAGGAGATTCTGGCCCTGAGCAAGGAGATCGCGCGCAAGAGCACGGTCGATCCGATCGCCCAGGCGGCGTGCATACAGTGCCACGACGACGTGTACGCGGCCTACCGTGCGAGTGTCCATGGGAAGAACCTCTTCGAGAAGCGAGAGACCGACGGACCGATCTGTGTCGACTGCCACGGCTCGCCGCACCGGATCGCGCCACGGGGGGAGACGCCGAAACCCAACACAGGCCTACCTCTGTCCAAGGTCGCCTACGAGAACATCGTCACGACTTGTGGCCGGTGCCACGAGCAGAAGCGCATCTCACTAAAGTACGGTTTCAGCACCCAGATAATCGCCCGCTACGACGAGAGCTTTCATGGCAAGAAGTACAGCCTGGGCGGTACCACGTCACCGGTGTGCACGACCTGCCACGGTGCCCACGAGGTCCGTAGCCAGCACGATCCGGCGGCGAGAGTCTATGGCGCCAACCGCATCGTACTTTGCGGTCAATGCCACCCCGGGGCCAATGAACGGTTCGTGGCGGCGATCACCCACAAGCCCCTCGGCAAGGACAATCCGATCCCCTACTACGCGGAGAAGGGATTGATCTTGCTGACCTTCTCAGTGATCAGCGCGTGCGTGCTGCACGTCCTGCTGGATCTCTATGCCTTAATTCGCACGGCGTTGTACGCGCGCCGACGTGGGGAGTAGCGATGAGCCCGGAGAACGCCGACCAGACCATCGAGCCGACCCCCGAGGGTGAGGTCGAGCGCTTCAACCTCGTCTTCCGCATTCAGCACATCATCATGCTGACCACCTTCCTGTTGCTGTTTTTCACCGGGTGGGCGTTGAAGTTCCATGAGGTGGAGGGCTCGCACCGGTGGATGGCGCTGTGGGGCGGGCCGAAGGTCGCCGGCATCGTGCACCGTACCGCCGGCATCACCATGCTCCTCGACTCCCTCTTTCATCTGGTCTACCTCGGCTACCGCTTCAGCCGGGGCAAGATGCGCTGGGACCTCGTCGTGGATTTCCAGGATGTGCGCGACCTGTGCCAGAACATTCGCTACTTCCTGGGGCTATCGCCGGACAAGCCACGATTCCGTCGTTTCAGCTATCTGCAGAAGTTCGATTACTGGGCGGTCTTCTGGGGCATCTTCATCATCGGGGCATCGGGTCTCGCCCTTACCTTCCCGACCAAGGCGGCACTCGTCTTCCCCGCGTGGAGCAGCAACTGGATCTGGGAGCTGGTGTACATCATGCACAGCGATGAGGCCCTGCTCGCCATCGTGTTCATCCTCTTCTGGCATTTTTACAATGAGCACCTGCGCCCCGACGTCTTCCCCATGAACTGGATCTGGCTTACCGGCAAGATGTCGGTGGAGGAGCTCCAGGAGCGCCATCCGCGGGAATTCGAGCGGCTTTTTCCCGGTGGCAAAGCCGTTGTGGCGGAGGCCACGGCGGCTGTCCCGGCAGGCGCAGGACCGGATGAGCCCACCGCTGACGACGACCTGGGTGACCGGTGAGCCAATGAACGTAAAAAACATCCTGTTCGTGCTCCTGTTCGCGGTGGTAGCGGTGTGGGCGTGGCAGCGCTCGGCGATCTCCATCCTGCACCTGTTTCCACCGCCCGACAGCGGCGAGGTGGCCCATGAGTCGCCGCGGCCGACGGGGCGCAACCTGACGATTCAGGACTTGCCTTGCTTCCAGTGCCACATCTACGAGCATTTCGCGCAGGAGCCGGCGGAAGGGGTCTTCTCCCATCTACTGCATGTGAGCTTCGAGTACCACTGCAACCAGTGCCACGGCTTTCGCGGGGATCGTGAGCTGGTCATCAACCGGGCGCTGTGTGGCCGCTGTCACGACGAGCTGCCGGAGATCAACTGACTCTGAGGTAGGGTGTGGCGCCGAAAATCTTGGTGATCGATGACGAGCTGCCCGTGCGGGAGATGGTGCAGCGTCTGCTGAGCGAGTCGCATTACGAGGTCCGGCTGGCGCGCAACGGCGAGGAGGGGCTCGCACTCTTCCGGAAGGAGGGATTCGACTTGGTGGTCACCGACCTGAGCATGCCGGGGATGAGCGGCATCGACGTGCTGCGGGCCATCAAGGGGGAAGAGGCGAGCGTACCGGTGATTCTGATCACGGCGTTCGCCACCATCGACACTGCGGTGGAGGCGATCAAGAGCGGTGCCTACGACTACATCACCAAGCCCTTCGATCCGGACGATCTGGCGATCACCATCAAGAACGCCCTCGCCCACAAACATCTCTTCGATGAAAACCTGCTCCTCCGGCGCAAGCTCGACAATGCGGAGCGCAAAGGAGCGATCATCGGCGAGTCCTTGAAGATCCGCGAGGTCTTTCATCTCATCGAGAAGGTCGCCTCCACGGACGCGACGGTGCTCATCGAGGGGGAGAGCGGCACCGGCAAGGAGCTAGTGGCGCGCCGCCTGCACGACGTCAGCCAGCGAGCCGGCAAGCGGATGCTGTCGGTGAATTGCGGCGCGTTGCCCGAGACGCTGCTGGAGAGCGAGCTGTTCGGCTACGAGAAGGGCGCCTTCACCGGCGCCAGCGCGGCCAAGGAGGGGATCTTCAAGGCGGCGGATCGAGGCACCTTGTTTCTCGACGAGGTGGGAGAGATGCCGCCGCCCCTGCAGGTCAAGTTGTTGCGCGTGCTTCAGGACAAGGAGGTCCTCACGGTCGGCGGTCGAGAGACGATCGCGGTGGACGTGCGGATCATCGCGGCGACGAACAAGGACCTGAAGGCGGAGGTGGAGGCGGGCCGGTTTCGCGAGGACCTCTATTATCGGATCAACGTGTTCACCATTCCCATGCCGCCGCTGCGCGAGCGCCGCGAGGACATCCCTCTGCTGCTGCACCACTTCATCGCGAAGTACAACCGCGAGTTCGGAAAGGACGTGCAGTCCGTCTCCCCCAAGCTCATGCAGTTCTTCATGGACTACGACTGGCCGGGAAACATCCGTGAGCTGGAGAACTACGTGGAGCGCGCGCTCCTGATGGCCGAAGGCCCACAGCTCCAGCTCGCGGCCCTGCGCCGTGACAGCGACGACGCGGAAGAGGAGGACGAGGATAGGGTTCTGTCCTTCAAAGACGCGAAGGAACGGTTCGAGAAGGAGTACATCCTCACGCTCCTGGACCGGTTCGACGGTGTGGTCTCGCGGGCGGCGGAGGCGGCGAACATGCCGCGGCCGAACTTTTACGAGAAGCTCAAGAAGTATGAGATTTCGCCGGCCGCGGCACGCGCCAAACCGCGCCCCGCAGATCCCGCCGAGTGACCATGGGATGCGGGATCGCGGCGGTCCTGTTGGCAGCGCTCATGCTACCGGCCGCGGGCCATGCGCAGCCGGTAGCGGCCGCGGTGTCGTCTTGTCTCGCCTGTCACGGCAGCCTCCACGGTCGGCGGCAGCTCGAGATCGTCCCCGAGCGGTACCGCGAGTCGGTACACGGGGCGTTGTCATGCTTCGAGTGCCACAGCACCGCGCGCGTCGCGGTGATCGACGCGGTGCACCGCGAACACACGCCGCGGCGGTCGGGCGAGGCGTGGCCCGTGACCGCCATTCCCGCCGCCAAGAGCGCCTTCGCCGACGCCCTGTCGGCGTGCCGTCGGTGCCACGCGACGGCCTTCAAACGCGTCGTGGGTGGGGTTCACGGCCGCGCCCTGCTGCACGATGGCAACGCGGACGCTCCGTTCTGCGTCGACTGCCACGGCGACATTCACACCCTGCGCGCCACCTCCGCGATGGGCTCGGCGGTGGCGCGCGGAAACGTGGTCAAGACATGCGGGCGTTGCCATGCCGACCGCATCATCGCCTCGCGCTACAATTTGAACGTCTCCGTCGTGCAGTCGTATCAGGAGCATTTCCACGGCAAGAAGTACGCCCTCGGAGGCAAGACGACGCCGACCTGCGCGGACTGCCACGGCCATCACGCGATCACGGCGGTCGAGGGGCCGGAAGGGCTGGCCACCCCGGCGGTGAAGGTGGCCCTGTGTGGCCGCTGCCACGAGGGGGTTACGCCGGAGTTCGCGGCGGCCTTCACCCACACCCTGCTCGATACGCGGAGCAATCCCATCGCGGCACGAATACGCGCCTTCCTGGTGGGACTCGTGGCCCTTACCGTCCTCCTGTTGACCCTGCACATCGTCCTCGACGTGCGGGCGGAGTTCCGTGCCCACCGTCGCCCGCTCCAGCCGCCCCACGTGCGGGCCGGCATCCCCTGGAAGGTCTTCCGCCAACTGCCGTCGCAGGTGGAGCGGATGGATCTCCACGCCCGTATCCAGCACGGCCTGCTGCTGGTGGCGGTCCTTTATCTCGGTGCCTCGGGCCTGGCCCTGAAGTTCCCCGACCATCGACTCGCCCGCGGCTGGATCGGCTTGTGGGGCGGCGTGGAGAACGCCGGCCACCTGCACCGCTTCGCCGCCCTGCTCCTGATCCTCGTGGTCGCCTACCATCTGATCTACGTGGTGGTCCAGCGGGGGCGAGGACGTCTGGCGTTCCACATGGTGCCGCGGCGAGAGGACCTCACACTGTTCGTCGCCAACCTGCGGTACCTCTCCGGCCAGACCGACCGTCGGCCGCGGTTCGGCAAATTCACCTACTACCAGAAGCTGGACTACTGGCTGGTGACCCTCGTCGTCCTAGCGATGATCGTCACCGGCTTGATGTACTGGTTTCCCACCGCGGTGGCCCGCCTGTTACCGCACAGCGTCGCCCAGTGGATCTGGGGGGTCGCCTATGTGGTGCACAGCACCGAGGCGGTGTTCGTGCTGTTCGTCGCCTTCGTCTGGCACTTCTACAACGTACACCTGCGCAGTCGCGTCTTCCCCATGAGCTGGGTATGGCTCACCGGCAAGATCGACATCGAGGAGCTCCTGGACGAGCATCCCGCCGCCTTCGACGCGCTGGTCGAGGCGCAGGAACGGGAGCAGCCGCCCGGGCCAAAGGAGGGGGAGTAGCCGGCATTCGGCCGCCGTGCACAGTGTGCCTTGAACGACTCGGGACGGGGGACGAGGGATGCGGGTTGGGGGCGAAGGTTGGCCGCAGTGCGGCCATCGGATCCTTCGCCTGACTCCATCCTCCCCCCATCCCCCACCCCCCAATCCCCATCCCCCTTCATCATCCGTCGCCGATGCGGCAGTGCGTCATGCGGACTGGGGTGAAAAGGGGCGCTACGTCGTGCGGGCGGCGTCCCCCGGGCGCGTGTCGCCGTGCTCCGTGATGGACTGGCCTGGATATGGGAATTCGAGAAAGAAGGTGGTGCCCACTTCGGCTTCGCTTTCCACCCAGATCCGGCCACCGTGGTCGGTGGTGATCCGGTGGCTGATGCTCAGACCCAGGCCCGTCCCCTTGTCCGGCGCCTTGGTGGTGAAGAATGGGTCGAAGACGCGCGACAGGTGCCGGGGGTCGATGCCCCCGCCGGTGTCGGAGACCTTGACCAGTACTCCCCTTCCCGCCTTGAGCTCCTCGGTCGAGATGGTGAGCCGACCGCCGGCAGGCATCGCCTGGCGCGCGTTGTTGAGCAGGTTGATGAACACCTGTTGCAGGCGATCCGGGTTGCCCATGATCGGCCCGGCGGTGGGGCTGAGCCGACGCACGAGGCGGTAGTCCTTTTCCTCCTTGAACTGGTGCTCGACCATACCGAGGGCATCCTCGATCACCCGGTTGAGGTCCACGCTCCGCTGTTGCTGGGGCCCCGGGCGCGAGTACATCAGCAGGCGTTTGTTCAGCTCGTCGATGCGCTGCGCGGCTTCGATGACCTGTTTGAGGGGCTCGCGTTGTTCCTCGTCGCGGCACCGTTTGTAGAGCCACTTCGAATAGCCGACGATGATCGACAGGGGATTCCCCACCTCATGGGCGACACCGGCGGCGAGCTCGCCGAGGGAGGCGAGCTTTTCCTGGTGGATGAGCTGCTTGATGGTGAAGTCGAGCTCATCGCGTTGCTTGCGTAGCGCCGAGACCATGTTGTTGAAGGAGGTCACAAGTGTGGCGAGCTCGTCCTTCGAGTCGACCTGGATTCGGTGGGTGAGGTCCCCCTGGGCCACGAGGTCTGCGAGGCTCGCCACCTCCTTCAATGGCCGGCTGATGGCGCTGATGATG
>JASFUG010000023.1:0-16891 GCA_050050395.1 Nitrospirota bacterium | reverse complement strand
GGCCCGCTGCGTGGTTTCAGGCGGCGTTTCACGGGTCACCACCTGCACCTCGATGTCGAGGCGTGCCGCCGCCTGGCGCAGCTCGATGGGCGAGCCGCACACCAGCGGTCGGCATGTGGGGCACTCGGGCGAGGTGAGGGCCTTGACTACGACCTCCGGCCCGATGCCGGCCGGATCCCCGAGGGTGACGGCGATCGCCGGGACGTGCTCCCCCGGTCCAGCGTTCGCCGATCGTTGACCTGTGCGGCTCACCACGTCTCCTCCACCTCCTCCACTCGGTCGACCCGGTAAAGGGTGGTGGCGCGCGCCTTCGGGACGTTGCCGGTGGGCAGCTCGGTGACAGTGGTGTGCAGGACCTGGTGGCGCATACGGATCGTCACGGTATCGCCCACGTTCAGCGCCCGCCCGGCCTTGGCGATGTGGCCGTTGACCGAGACCGCTCCGTCTTCGCACAGCTCCTGGGCGAGGGCCCGCCGCTTCACGATCCGTGCCACCTGGAGGAACTTGTCGAGGCGCATGGGCAAGTCGCTACCCCGAAGGTGGGAAGAACGCTCTGTTCACGAGGGCCGCCGGGTCGGATCGGATGTGCACGACGGTACCAGCTCCCCTGGGTCGTGGGACAAATTGCGCTGCCGTCGCCGGCCCGCGGCGCCAATCATGCGCGGTCGGGGCTGGGGTTCTCCATCCGTCCGGCGAGGTCGGTGAGGAGGTCGAAGAGGTACGGGTAGGGATAAAGATCGCCGGGGGGCTGGTAGAGGGTGGCGACCAGGCCACGGTCGTGCGACTCGATATCGAAACGGAGCAGCGGGAAGAGGGCCCGCAGACGATCGCGTACCGTCGGGGGCAGGAGACACGCGACCGTGCCGTCGCTGTCGGCGGTGACCACGAACCGCTTCTCGAACTCACGGTCACCGGTGAGCCGGTCCTCGCGCTGGGCGATCTGCCGGCGGTAGATTCCCTCCTGGCGGATCGCCCACGCCATCCGCTGTGGATTCCGGCAGGCGACGTGGAGCGGGAAGACATCGTTGTGGGTACGACCCTTGCGCCGGCGCTCGAACGACCAGCGGAGGGAGTAGCCGTCCTGCTGCCACGCGAGGGTGAGGAGGGTCGTGGTCCCTTCGCCGAGTCGCCCCCGGGATCGGGTCGCCTCCCGCGGGGCGGTGCTCAGGGTGCCCGCGACGTGCGCGGCCACCTCTTCGAACAGGCGGCGGTAGCGTTCCTCGGCACGGCCCCGGTACAGGTCGTACGCCTTGGCGAGGGCCACCAGGACTAGCAGGGTGAGCAGCAGGCGCAGCCAGCCGCGGGCCTCCTCATGGGGCGGATCCAGGGCGACCAGCACCCCGGCGAGCATGGCCGCCGCCGCCAGGGCAAGGACCATGCGGCGGAAATCGGGGTGTCGCCACCAGGATCCCACTGTCGCGCCCGACCGCGCTGCCCGGTCACACGTCGGCGGTCAGCTCTTCGATGAGCTCCTTGACGGTGACGATGTCTGTCAGCCGATAGCCGTTCGCCCCGGAGAAGAACAGGCCGGTCTCTGTCATGCCACGCTGCGCGTCGGCGAGACGATCCGAGATGCAGAACCCCACCTCACGCGCCTCCTCGCCGTGGTTGCACGGGGTGACACAATTCGAGATGCACTTGATCGCCGGCGCGGTGCCGGCCTCCATGTCACGCTGCAACTGGGTGATCACGCCGCGCGCCGGGTAACCCACCGGCGAGTGGATGAGCTTGATGTCGTCCTTGCCCGCGTTGAGGATGACCTCCTTGAAGTGCGGATCGGCGTCGCACTCGTAGGTACCGATGAAGCGCGTCGCCATCTGGACGCCGGCCGCGCCCATGGCCATGAACTTGTCGATGTCGGCCCGGTCCCACACACCGCCGGCGACGATCACCGGGATGTCACCCCACTTCTTCGCCTCCTCCAGCACGGCGGGGAGGAGGTTCTCCAGGGAGTAGGCAGGGTCTTCGCACTGCTCCATGGTGAAGCCCTGGTGGCCACCGGACAGCGGTCCCTCGAGGACGGTCGCATCCGGGAGGCGATCGTAGCGCTTCTTCCACGTCTTGCAGATCAGCCCGAGGGCGCGTGCGGAGGAGACGATCGGCAGCAAGGCGACGTCCGCCTTGCCGACGTACTCCGGCAGGCGTAGCGGCAGACCGGCACCGGAGATGATGAGCTGGGCCCCGGCCGCCACCGAGTCCTTCGCAACCCGTGCGTAGTCGGTGATCGCACAGAGGATGTTCACACCCACCGCGCCCATGCCGCCGGCGATCTTCCTCGCGTCGGCGATGATCTTGGCGAGGGCCTTTGCGTTGTGCAGGTTCTCCGGCTTGAGCGGTCGGCCCCGCTTCATCTGCACGTAGTTGGGGTGGCGGTAACCGGTGCACACGGTGGAGACGATCCCGACGCATCCGTTCTTGGCCACGTTGCCCGCCAGGCGCTCCCACGAGATGCCGACGCCCATCCCGCCCTGAATGATCGGGTGGGGAATCTCTAGGTTGCGGATCTTTAAGGAGGGTAGCTTCATGAAGGCTCCGGAACGGGGATACCGGTAGTTTACTACGACAGGCGGGATGTGTGGGGAAGCGGTGAGTCTACCCGGCGCCTCTGGATAATTCAGATTAGAGCCATACTCGGACCCGTTGCGTCGGCTGTGGGCGGTCAATCTCACGATGCACTCGTCGGGGCCCCGTACCTGCGCTGCACAACCGGCTGTCTCCTGGTGCGAGTCGGCAACACGCCGCAGAAGTGCCCTTGGCTCCGATCTCCGAGGTCGGTGTCCCGTCTCATTGGCCACCGTCGACGGGACGATCAGGCCAGTGGGGTGCCGTCCGGTACTTCGGACCACGGAGCAACGTGGTCGAGCCGACTTGCAGCGGATCGTGGTGACCCGTAGGTTTTGCGCCCGCCGCGCCTCTCGTGTCGCCAATGACTCCTCTTTCGCACCGTCTCCCGGATATTTTGCGGGATCCGCAGGTCCTGGCCCTGCTCGGGGTGATCTCGGTCGCTCTGGTGTTGGTGTTGGGATTTTCCGAGGCGATAGCCCCGTTTTTTGCCGCCGCCGTGATCGCCTATGTGCTGAACCGCATGCTCCGGGTCTTGGTGCGATGGGGTATGCCGCGGTGGATGGCCTTCACAAGTCTTTACGTGATTTTTTTCCTGGTCCTGTTTTGGACCCTGTTCTGGCTGTTGCCGGCGACGGTCCAGCAGGTGAAGGCCTTGGTGCTGGATCTGCCGCGCATCATCGGGAAGCTCCAGGGTACCGTCGCGGAGCTGCTCGACCAGTACGAGAAGTATCTCGGCGAGGGCTACGTCCACGAGGTGACCAGCCGGCTGTCGGAGCAGCTCACCGCGGCCGCCCAGGCGGCGGTCACGGGGGTGGTCCAGGGCCTGCCCGGTGTGGTCACGCTGTTCGTGTACCTGGTGCTGGTGACCTTTCTGGTGTTCTTCTTTCTCAAGGACAAGGACGCGATTCTCACCTGGATTGCGCGGTTCTGGCCCCGTGATCGGGCCCTGCTCAACCGGGTTCTGCACGAGACCGACGCCCAGATGGGTCGCTACATCACCGGCAAGATCTGGGAGATCATGTTGGTCGGTGTGTGTGCCGAGGTGGTCTTCGCGGCCCTCGGCCTGCGATACGCTTTCCTGCTCTCCCTGCTGACCGGCCTGTCGGTGCTCATCCCCTACATCGGCGCGCTGGTCGTCACGGCGCCGGTGGCCGTCCTCGCCCTGGCCCAGTGGGGACCGACCTGGGACGCGGGGTGGGTGTTGCTTGGATACGGCATCATCCAGCTGATCGATGGCAACGTCCTGGCGCCGCTCATCCTGGGCGATGCGGTCAATCTCCATCCCACGGCGATCATCCTCGCCGTCCTGGTCTTTGGCTCCCTGTGGGGGATCTGGGGGGCGTTTTTTGCCGTACCGCTGGCCGTGGTGGTGAAGAGCGTGCTCGACGCCTTGCCGCTGGGTGGCCAGCCGGCCGATGAACCGGCGAAGCCGGCGGTCGCGGAGTAATGCGCGCTTTCACTCCCCGGTAGCGACGTCGAGGTAGGCGCGCGGCAGGCGCGTGATGCGGATCGCCGCCCGCAGGAGTGCGTCAGTGGTATCCGGCGCACGGGCCGATCGGGTGCCCGGCGAGGTGATCTGTGGATGACCTCCGCGCTCTCGCTGTGCGTGCGCATTTTACCTGGTGTCTCCGGGGGTTGGCGCCCTTTGTTCACGCCCCTTCCACAGGACATCCACCGAGGTTCCACAAGAACTGCACAAAAACGGGGCGAACATGTCATTTTCTTCTTGACGTGTTGGGTCAGAGAATGTAACAGGTGCGTCACAGGGAGTCGCCCCGCAGTGTGGTGGAGGGGGGCGAACGGAAGGTGAGGATAGGTAGATGGAGAAGGGTAGCCACTGCTTCACGCCGATGGAGGTAGTCGAGATCGTCGGTGTGACCAAGCGACAATTGCAGCACTGGGACAAGACCGGCCTGGTTTCGCCCAGGCAGCGCACCCCGGGGGGCCACGCCCGCTACACCTTCCAGGACCTGATCGCCCTCAAGACTGTCAAGCGGCTCCTCGATGCCGGTGTCTCTCTGCAGAAGATACGGGGCAGTGTGGGGCGCCTTCGCCAGATCCTGCCGACGATCCGTCGCCCCCTGGTCGAGCTGACCCTGGTGGCCAGCGAGAACGTGGTCCTGGTGATCTACGAAGAGACCGCCTTCGAGGCCCTCACGGGACAGGAGTGGATCATCGACGTGGCCGAGCTGCAGCGCGACGTCGACCGCTGGCACTACCGCCTTGGTCCGTCCACCGCGCCCCCCGGCCCGACGGTGGAGACCAGCGGACCGGTAGGTGACAGTCGCCGGTCCGGCACCGACGGATGATCTCTCGCGAATCTACCCGGATATTCACAACTTCATGGCTGCTTTGTGAACTTCTGAGCCCTGCGTTGCGACGGACACGGAGAGGGGGACCGGCATGCACGTGCAGGCGGTTGTGAACCAGAAGGGGGGATGCGGCAAGACGACCACGGCGATCCATGTGGCCGCGTTTTTCGCACGCGAGGGGCGCCGCGCCCTGCTTGTGGATCTCGATCCCCAGGGCCATGCGACCCTGGGCCTTGGTCTGGCGCCGGCGTACGGGGAAGGTGCCTATGAGGTGCTGGTCGGGACTCACGATCTCGGGGAGGTGGTCGTAGACGGACCGGTCCCGGGCTTGTCGGTCGTTCCGGCGTCGATCTCCCTCGCGGCGGTGGAACAACGGCTTGCCGGCCGCGACGGGCGGGAGGCGCACCTGCGGCAGGCGCTGTTGCGGCTCGCGCCGCAACTGCAGTTTAACGAGGTGATCCTCGACTGCCCACCGAGCCTCGGACTGCTCACCTTCAATGCCTTGTGGGCTTCCGATCGCGTGCTGGTGCCGATCGATCCGAGCGTCTTCTCCCTCGATGGGCTTCAGAGGCTGTGTGAGACGATCACGTTGGTCGAGGCGAGCTCGGGCCGGACGATCCGTCGGGATGCGGTGTTGACCATGTTCGATCGCCGCACGAAGTTCGGGCGCGGTCTCGAGACAGCGGCCACGGACGCTCTACCCGGCGACGCGGCGCTGCTGCGTAGCCGGATCCGCTCGTGCACGCGCCTGCGCGAGGCGGCGTTGCGCGGCGTCCCGGTGACCGAGTTCGACCCCCACTGCAATGGCTACTGGGACTACCGGCGGTTGACCGACGAGCTCGTGGATCGTCGCGGGGACAACGCCACGCCGCCATCCGCGGGCGTATGCGACGCGGTGGCGACGGAAGCGGCGAATGGCGAGGTCGAGATGACAGCACAAACCGGCGGACCGATGGTCGAGCCGCCATCGCCCTCGCGCGTGCCGGCATGGGGGGAAGCCGAACCCTTGGATTTCGACCCTCCATCGGGGATGACCGGTACCTACGGTCCTATTCCCATCGAGGGTGGGGTGATCGTGCGTTTCCGCGATCCCGGCGCGAGGGAGGTGATGATCGCCGGCACCTTCAACGACTGGCAGCCGGACGACAAGGTTCTCAGCCATCGGGAGGCGGACGGGACATGGCAGAAGATCGTCTTGCTCGCTCCCGGCAGCTACGAGTACCGCCTGGTTGTGGACGGCGACTGGGAGGCCGATCCGAACAACGAGGCACAGGTCTCCAACGAATTCGGCGGTGTCAATTCTGTGATCCACGTGTGAAGGAGGACTCCCTGACTTACTCGAACTAGACCTGAGCCCTCCGGTTTGCAGGCGGCGGCCTGCCTGCACTCCGACGGGGGAGCGCCACTCGGAAGCCGATGAGCCCGCCAAGCCCTGCCGAGCAACGATTGCAGGAGATTTCGCACCTCTTTCTGTCCGCGAGTCGTGCGGGATCTACCCCTCCCTCGCCCCTGCCATCGGCCTCGGCCACTTCCGAACCCCGTCGGAGTCTTCCTCCCCGCGTCATCGCGGTTGGGTCTGCAATGGACCCACTTGTCACCACCTTCACTGCCTGCCGGTTGGCAGTGGAGTTCCGTGCGCGAGGCCGCCGGGTTCTCCTCTTCGATGGCGTCGGCCAGCCGTGGTTGCTGCGGCAGCTCCTGGCCATCGAAGGGGAGCCCGAGCGCACGGTGGGAAGAGGCGATCCTCTACCCCTTCATAAGCGCGCGCTGACGTTGTGGTCGACGGAGGACGGCACTGGCGGGTCTCCCAGTGGCGACGCTTCGGTTCCGGCTTCGCTCCTGTCGGCAGAGGCGGAGGCCGACGTCGTGGTCGTACTCCTGCCGGGCCAGTCGCTGGCCACCTACCTCGACCGCTATTCCAACCCGCGACAGGAATTTCTCGTGGTAACGGAGACCTCGCAGGAGGAAGTAGGGCGGACCTTCGCCCGCCTGCGCGAGATCCATTGCTGCATGCCCGGTGCACGCCTGGGCGTGGTGGTGGCAGGGGCGGATCGCGCCGAGGCCGAGCCGTGCTTCGATCGGCTGGCGCGCGCGGCGGCCCGTCTTCTGCGAGTGTCGCTGCTCAGCTACGGTTACGTATTCCTGGGTCGCCGTAACGCGCGCGAGATGGCTGCCGGCCGGCCGTTGCACGAGGTGGAGGAGGCGAGGGTCCGGAGCCAGATGGCGGCGGTCGCCGGACTGCTACTTGCCGATGGCCGGCCCGTTCCCCAGGCGCCATGGCACGGCGGGTTCTTCGACGCGGTGGGTCGGGAGCCACTCGCACTTGCGGGAGGGGATTCGCCGTGAGATCGACTCACCGTATTACCGACCGAAACCGCCCGGGTCAGCGGCGCGGTGGTGGGTGCCTCCATCGAGGGCCCCAGGGTGTGGAGCCCACGACCGTCACCCTTGGTCGGCGACGATGTCCTGTGGGTGTTGCCTAACCCGCAACGAAAGGAGGGGTGCCGTATGGACGAGATCTCCCCGCGCATCGAGGTGGAGCCGTTCCGTCGCTCGGAGGAGCTACGTGACGCGCTGCTGGCCAACCTCGATCAGCTTCCCCAGCCATTGCAGATCCTCGATCCTGACTTCGAGGTGTGTGGCCGGGAGGAACGCACGATCCTCGCGGTCGACGGGGAACAGCGGCTGCTGGCGATTGTCCCCTTCACCGCGGGCAAGGAAGTGCGTGTGGAGGAGGTGCTGGTGGCGCTGCGGACCCTCGACAATTTCCTGCCGTGGATCGCCCGCATCTTTCCCCACGCCGGTGTGAATGTTCACCTGTCGCCCCGACCGGTGATCATCGCCGAGGAGATCTCCAGGGAGGTGGTGGGGTTGATTGGCCGCCTGCGCGGCGAGTACACCTGTCTTACCTACACGCCGTTACGGGTCGGTCAGATGCGCACCCTCCTGCTGCGGCCGGTAAGTATCGACGACGACACCGTGCAGCCATCCCCGTTCCGCGACGGGAGCGATACGGCGTGGGATTTCCTGGCCGTCGACGAACGGCGGGTCCTGTTCGGTTAGACCACGCCGAACGATCGCCGCTCACGCGGCCCGACTATCCCGGCACGGCACGATCGTCTGTCTGCACCGCGTGGCTCTGATTCTCCGTGCGGCGTGGTATTCGGACGGGGATCGGTTCGCGAATCTTCATGAGGCGAGCGTAGCTACGCAGTCGCTCCACGATCGGTTCGGTGACGTGGGTGCCGGCGGCGACCAGCAGCCGCCCCTTGTCGGTCTCGACGTTGGCCATCAAAGTCTGGCCGGGGCGTAGCTCGTTGAGGCGCACTTCCAGGGGCGGTCCAAGTGCCGCGCCCTCCGTGTCAACCCGGCCGACGAACGCTGCCGCGTCGAGTGCGACGGGATCATACCGACCCTGACGCCCTCGCATCCGCTCCACAGCGTTCTCTCGGCTCATGCCGGCGCTCTCGAGCTCGGCGAGGTCGGCGACCACACGCAGGATGCGTGCTCCGATCGGGATGGCATCGCCGGCGACCTGTACCGGTGGGAAGCCGGAGCCATCGAACCGCTTGTTGTGAAACAGGACGATCTGCGCGACGTTGGTGAGGCGCGGGATATTGGCCAGGAGGTCGTGACCCACTTCCGGAACCCGTGCCAGGGCCTCTTCTTCATGGGGGTCCAGCGGCTCACCCGCGACGCACTTGGCGAAGGTCTCCGGGGGCACGGCGATCGTGCCGATCGGCGAGAGCATCGCGGCGAGCTCCACCTCCCACGGATCCGGGATCCCCAGGGCGCGGGCGATCGAGCCTGCCAGTTCCCGGAGGGCCACCGCTTGACCGAACAGCTCGGGGGCGACCGTGGAGAGGACGTCCGTGACGAGCTTGGTCGCGCCGTTCAATGTCTCTTCGAGGAGCTGCTGCTCGGCGGTGATCAGACGGTGCTGCTCCAGGGCCGCGCGCAGGGTGCTGGCCAGGGTCTCGCGGTCGCACGGTTTGGTGAGGAAACGGAAGACCCGCCCTTCGTTCACCGCGTTGATCGCCGTCTGCTGGTCGGCGTTGCCGGTGAGCATGACGCGCACGCTCTCCGGAGTTCGTCGATACATTTCTGCCAGCAGATCGACCCCGTTCATTTCCGGCATCCGCATGTCACAGACCACAACGGCGAAGGGCCCATTGTGCTCGATGATGCGCAATGCCTGCTCACCACCCAGGGCGGTGTTGATCCGGAAGTCCTTGCGTAGCTGGCGCTGGAACGCCGCCAGGACATTGGCCTCGTCATCGACGAAGAGGATCCTCTCGCTCACGCCTCCGCTCCATTGGCCGTGACGACGCCCATCGCGCGCCACGCATCCAGGTGATCGATGAGGCCGAGCCGTTCGAGGTAGCGGTCATCAGTCGTGCGTGCGCAGCGTGCCGGGTCGTCCGGCGGCACCACGCTTTCGAGGGCGTTGGCCGTGTGGACGGCCGTCAACGCGTTGAAGTGATCTGCCGGGGAGGCTTCGGGCTGGTGGTGGAACGCGACGGCCTCGACCACCGCGTCCGGGATACCCCAGATCCTCAACAGGTACGCCCCAACCTCGGGATGGCTGGAACCGAAGACCTGCCGTTGGGCCTCCGTCACGCAGATCCTTTCGCGATTGGCGAGGGCCTGCGCCGCCTCATACTCGTGCGGGAGATTGGCCACCAGGATCAACTTGCCGACGTCGTGCAGGAGGCCGGCGAGCAGGCTCTCTTCCCGCACGCTCTTGGTCGTTTGCTCCGCGGTGGCGATGTGGTGCGCCAGGGTGCCGACGGCGAGGCTGTGCGTCCATAGGCTCTCCAGCCGGAACGCCCGGATCGTCGTAGGGTCGAACTGCTCGAACACGTCGACCGACAGGACCAGGGCCCGGATCGTGTCGAGACCCAGGAAGCTCACCGCCTGCGCCGGGCTGGCTACGGGGCGGCCGAGGCCGAAGAACGCGGAGTTGACGAGCTGCAGGATCTTGGTGCTCATTCCTGGATCGCGCCCGATGATCTCGCCGACCACTTTGAGCGGGGTCTCCGGTGACTGCACGGCCTGGACGATCTCCTGGTACAGGGCCGGGAAGCTCGGGATACGCTCCAGTCCGGTAACCAGTGTGCAGATTGCGTGGTTGGTAAGAACCCGGCGCAAGGCGAGCGCACGCTCCACCGTCGCTGTCAGAACGTCGACATCACACGGCTTAGTGAGATATTGGTGGGTCGGTCCGACCGACTTCATCACCGATTCCAGGTCGGATTGGCCCGAGAGAACGATGCGCACCGTCGCCGGATGGCGTTGGCTCACCTCGGTCAGGAGCCGTGCGCCATCCATGCCCGGCATGCGCATGTCCGAAACCACCACGTCGAATGGCATCTCTTCCAGCCGTGCCAGGGCTTCCGGCCCGCTGGCCGCAAAGTCCATCTGCCAGCGGTCGCGCTCACCGCGCAGCATGCGCCGCAGCCCTGCCAGGATGTTGGGCTCATCGTCCACGAACAGGATACGGGGCTTCGCGTTCATAGCGTGACTGCCTGCTCGCGGAGCGGCTGATACAGCGCCCGCCACGCGTCGGCGCGGTCCGGCAAGCCCAGGGCGTCGAGGTACGCGAGATCAAATGCTTGCTCGGGTGTCGCCGTATCCTCTTCGGAGTTGGCCGTGCACAGACAGTCCGCGGCGTGCACGGCGGAGAGAGGGCTGAAACGGCGGCTCTGGTACTGCGAAGGTCGATGGTGGAAGGCAGCCGCTTCGACGATCGGATCGGGTAAGGCCCAGAGGCCGAGTAGGTAGGCACCGATCTCGGCATGGCTCGCGCCGAATACCTGTCGTTCCGCTTCCGGTAGCGAGACCTCGCCCTCGGCCGCACGTTCCCGGACAGCCAGATATTCATCCGGTAGGTTCGTTCCCAGCACCAGCTTGCCGATGTCGTGCAGCAGCCCGGCGAGCAGGGCATCGTCCCACACCTTCGGATCCTGGACCTCGGCTTGGGCGATCCGCTTCGCCAGGGTGCCCACCGTGAGGCTATGTGCCCACAACGCATCCAGCGAAAGGGCTTTGACCTGTCGCTGGTCGAGCTCGCTGAATACGTGGATCGAGAGTACCAGGGCGCGGATGGTATCGAGGCCGAGGAGGGTGACCGCCTGGCAGGGATTGCTTATGTTCCGTCCAAGACCGAAGAAGGCGGAATTCACCAGTTGCAGCACCTTGGCAGCCATTGCCGGGTCCTCGGAGACGATCTGGCCCACGCTCATGCACGAGGCGCGCGGCGAGCGCAGCGTTTCAAGGATCTTGTGATAGACGGCGGGGAGGCTCGGCAGGGTGTCCAGCCGGGCGACCAGTGCCTGCAGGTTGGGTTCGGCGAGCAGCTCCCGAAGCGCAAAGGCCTGGGCCACGGTCGCCTTGAGCTGGTCGGCATCGCACGGCTTGGTGAGATACTGGTGGGCCGGGCCCACCGACTTCATGATCAGCTCCCACTCGGAGTGGCCCGAAAGGATCAGCCGCACGGCGTTCGGGTATCGCCGCATGACGGCGGTAAGAAGCTCGGCGCCGTCCATGCCGGGCATGCGCATGTCGGAGACCACCACCTCGAACGGTTCCTGCTCCATCAGGGCCAGGGCCTCTTCACCACCACTGGTGAAGGCCATATCCCAGTGCTTGCGCTGACTGCGCAGCATGCGCTTCAAGCCGTGCAAGACGTTGGGCTCGTCGTCCACGAACAGGATACGCTTTCTCATTGCTGGCCCCGGAGCATGCTGTCGAGCTTGAGGGGAAGGCGGACGACAAAGGTCGTTCCGTTCCCGAGCCCTGTCTCGAAGTGGATCGCACCACCGTGCTTCTCCACGACGACGGCGTGAGAGATAGCGAGCCCCTGACCCGTGCCCTTGCCCACCTCCTTGGTGGTGAAGAATGGGTGGAAGATCTTTGGTTGTGCATCGGGTGGGATGCCGCAGCCGTCATCGCTGAATCGGATCTCCACCCAGTCTCCCTCCTGGCGTGTGGAGATCTTGATGGTTCCCTTGCCACCGCCATCGCCGACCACGGTCCCGATGGCGTAGGCGGCGTTGGTGATCATGTTCAGGATGACCTGGTTGATCTCCGCGGGTAGACATGGCACCAGCGGCAGGTTTGGATCGAGATCCGTCTCCATCGTGGCCACGTATTTCCACTCGTTGCGGCTAACCGTGATCGTCGACTCGATCGCGTGGTTGAGGTCGGTCGCCGTCTTCTCCTGGCTACCCGGGTGGGAGAAGTCCTTCATCGCCCGGACGATCCTGGAGACCCGGTCAACGCCTTCGCGAGACTGGTCGATGGCCGCGGGGATCTCGGCCATCAGATAATCGAGGTCCGCCTGTTTCACGGTCTCCTCCGCCCGGTTCAGCAGGTCGCCGGGGATCGGGCCAGCCGAGGCCGCGGCGAGTAGCTCCTGGTAACCGGTCAGTATCTCTGCGAGATCCACGAACGCGTCCTGGAGAAAGCGCGTATTGTCTCCCACGTACTGAGTCGGGGTATTGATCTCGTGGGCGATGCCGGCGGCGAGCTGGCCGATCGCTTCGAGCTTTTGCGCCTGGCTAAGCTGACTTTCGAGGCTCTTGCGCTGGGTGACATCCGCCGCGAGGAGCACGCAGCCTGCGGGTCTCCCGTCTTCATCCTGGAGTGGGGTGAGGGTGACCCCGAGGACCCCCTCGCTGCCGTCGGGGCGCAGAAACCACACGTCGTCCAGGCGAGATGGCTGCTTGTCGGAAATGCACGCCTCGACACTGTCGATCACGTCGAGCATATGCCACACGATGCCGCATTGTTTGAATGGGCCGCCGATCACCGTGGCTGCCTGGATACCGAAGAGCCGTTCTGCGGTGCCCGACCACGCGGTCACGCAGCCCACACGGTCAATCGCAATGAGGACGGAGGGAATGGTAGCCAGTATCAGATCCTGCTGGCGACGGGCTGCCTGCAGCGCCTTCTCCGCCGCCTTCTGTTCCGTGATGTCCTCCTGGATCGCCAGATAATGGGAGAGCATGCCCGCGTCATCGAAGATTGGCGAGATCGTCGCCGATACCCAGTAGAGCTCGCCGTCCTTCTTCTGGTTGTGGAACTCGCCGCGCCACTCCCTGCCGGACGAGATCGTCTCCCAGAGGGCGACGTATCGCTCGGATGGCAACTCACCGGATTTCAGGATCCGGGGGTTTTGCCCGATGACCTCGCTGCGCGTGTAGCCGGTGGTCTCGGTGAACTTACGGTTGACGTACTCGATGTTGCCATGGATGTCTGTGATCAGGACCGTACAGGCGCTCTGTTCGACCGCTTGGAGGAAACGGGTGGATTCCTCCCGGGCGTCACGACCCTCCGTGATATCGCGAACCTGCTCGACCAGTGCGATGACGCCACCATTGTCGTTGAGGAGCGGTCGTCGCGTCACCTGGAGCCAACGTTTGCAGTGAGGTCCGACGTGCTCCTCCACGTTGGTGAGACAGAGCCTGGCAGCGACGGCCGACTCGTCCCAAGCCCGGTACTGATTGGCGCTGTCCGGCGGGTAAAGGTCGAAGTCGGTCCGGCCGACGATCTCCGTCCTCGGCCTGCGCACGAGCTCGCAGAAGGCGACATTGGCGAACCGGTAGACGAAGGAGGGATCCCGGATGGCGATCGGGTCGGACAGGGTGTCCAGCACGACCAGGGAAGAGAGTCCCGGCATGGGCCACTCTTCCCGGTCGCCCTGAGGCCGGCGGGTGGCGGTCGGGTGGGCGGTGGCCGCCTGCTCATTCGGCTGCGTCGCCATGGTCAGCGCCCGGCGGCGCAGCGGCTGCAGCCGGTGTCACCCCAGGACGAGTTGGACCGCTTCGGAAGGGCGTCGCGCCACCGAGGGGGGACCGCGCACTGCTCGGCTATTCGACGGCCTCGCCGATCGCGTGCATCAGGACCCGGCGGCGATGCGGTTTGTGGCGGTGTTCGTACAGGAAGAGCCCTTGCCACGTTCCGAGGGCGACTCGCCCACCGTCGATGGGGATGGTGAGTGTGGTCGCAGTCAAGGCCGCCTTGACGTGGGCCGGCATGTCGTCGCTTCCCTCGGCAACGTGGTGAAAGAGGGGGTCGCCGTCGGGCACCAGGCGGCGAAAGAAACGTTCGAGATCGCGCTGCACCTCCGGATCGGCATTCTCCTGACATAGCAGCGATGCAGAGGTGTGCTGCACGAACAGAGTCAGCACACCGGTAGTGATCCTTAGTTCCCGCACCCAGGCGACCACACGAGGCGTGATCTCGTAGAGGCCGGGGCCTCTCGTCTGGATCGAGATGGTCTCCGTGTCCTGGTGCATGGGCGCGACGCGGCCCCGCGCCGTACGGCGGCGAAGGCCGATGGGATGTCGGTCGGAAGAGCCTGGGCATGGTAGTCATGCTCCCTCCCCGGCTTCCAGTGCGTCCCGGTGCACGATCTCCCCCATGGGCGAGAGCTCGACGAAGGCCTCCATGGTGAAGGTGGCCAACACGGTGTCCGGTTGCCGCCAGAATTCCGGAGCGAGGCCGCACCGCTCGCAGACGCTGTCGAGAAACCGCGGTATCGTGGGGGGAGGCGATACCACCACGTGAGGCGGCAGGATCACGCGGCGTTCATCGTCCTCCATGATCACGCCGTGGCGGCCCGGCACGATGCGGCGGATCATCTCCGTGGCACTGTCCTGCGCCAGTGGCTTCAGCTCCGACGCGACCGACAGCTCCAGCGTGGATATCGCTAGCTCCTCGGCCGTGATCTCGGGGGTGACCCCGTTGTCCGGTCGCGCCAGGAGGATCGAGGCGTTGATCGTGGCCTCCACGATCGCCGGCGGGTCGTGTAGCACTCCCATGCTGGCGCGGTGAATGTGATGGGGATGGCTGTACATGCTCATCCACATACCGCGATGGATCTGTACCTGGTCGGGCAGGTAATCGGGAGGCTCGGTCGTTAGGCCTTCCTCCAGCCACAGGGTCAGGGCGGCGCGACCGAGACGCAGGAGGAATTCGCCGTCTTCGATGTTCATGGGGGACAGTGGTAGGTAGTGGCGACCCTCCACTCTTCGTCCGCCGTTCGCGGGGGGGTTAATAATGACCCGCGTCCCTCGTGGCCGGGAGCGGTCGAGAAATGCGGGCGCGGTGGAATTCGGTGTGTAGAATGCCGCGCCATGATCGACACCCTGCTGATCGACTGGTCGGGCACGTTGGCCGATGACCTGCACGCGACGTTGACCGCGACCAACCACGTGCTTGCCGCCTTCGGCATTGCGCCGCTCGATCGTGCGGCGTTTCAGCGCGAGTTCGAGCTACCGTTCATGCGCTTTTACGAACGATTCGTGCCCGGAGTTAGCCAGCAGGAGGTGGATGACATCTTCTTTGCGGCCTACGAGCCACTGCGTGACGCCATCCCCCTGATGGCCGATGCACGCTGTTTTCTGGAATTCGCGCGCAGCTGTGGGTTACGCAGCCATCTCTTTTCCACCATGCGTCCCTCATTGCTGGAGGCGGAGGTGGCACGCCACGACATCGGGGAGTTGGTAGACGGGGTGTTCGGCGGCATCGTCGACAAGGCGGACGCCATCGGCCCAATCCTTGCGTCGCTGGAAGTGCCACCCGACCACACGTTGTTTCTCGGTGACATGGTCCACGACATCGAAGCGGCACAGGCGGCCGGGGTCCGTTCCGGTGCCCTCACCACCGGTTACAGTCACCGTGATGCGTTGTCGGCCGCGGCGCCGGACTATCTGTTCGATAGCCTCGGGGAGGTCATCGGATTCCTCGCCCGCGAGGCCGCAGTCGAGGCATTGGAGATGCCCATTGCTACGGTGGGTGGCCTGGTGGTCCACGCCGACGGCGAATTGTTGCTGATCCGGACACGCAAGTGGTCTGGCAAGTGGGGGACACCGGGGGGCAAGATCGAGTACGGCGAGACCGTGGTCGACGCATTCGTACGGGAGGTGCTGGAGGAGACCGGGATCGTACTGCGGGATCCGCAGTTCGTCCTGGTAGACGACTGCATCTTCTCGCCAGAGTTCTACCGCAAGAAGCACTTCTTGCTCGTCAACCTGCGGGGGATTGCCGACAGCAAGGCCGTCAGACTGAACTACGAGGCGATGGAATATGCCTGGACCACGCCGGCCGACGCTCTTACCTGGGACCTCAACGAACCGACCCGGCTGCTCATCGAGCGGGTCTACGGTGCCGGTGGTTGACCGTTCTCCCGCGCCTGCGCCAGAGCCAACCTCAACCCACATTGCCCGAGCCGCCATGAACGACCTCATCCAGATCCACGACCTCGCGGTGGATTGCATCGTCGGTATCCACGAATGGGAGCGTCAGCATCCGCAGCGGGTGTTTCTCGACATCGAGATGAGCTACGACATTCGACCTTCGGCCGCCACCGACGATTTCTCGCTGACCGTGGACTACGATCGCGCCTCCCAGCTCATCGAGGCGCTCATCATCGATGGGAAGTACGAGCTCATCGAGACGATGGCGGAGCGAACCGCGGCCCTGATGTTCGCCGAGTTCCCGATCACGGCGGTGCGAATCCGGGTGCGTAAACCCCAGGCCTTGAACAAGGCGGCCTACGCCGGGGTCGAGATCGTTCGCGAACGCGGCGTCTGAGTCGGTCGGCTACGGATTCCTCGGTGACCGGCAGTGCCGGCGGAAGAGTCATGGAGAAACGGGTCGCCCTCGTCACCGGTGCCGCGCGGCGCCTCGGCGCCGACATCGCACGCCACCTCGGCAACGCTGGCTACGCGACGGTCGTCCATTACCACACCAGCGGCGATGCGGCGGAGGAGGTGGCCGGCACCATCCGGGCGGCAGGAGGGGAGGCATGGACCGTCGCGGCGGACGTCACCGTGGAGGAGCAGGTGGCGGCCATGTTTGGGGAGATTGGCGGTCGCTACGGTCGGCTCGACGTGCTGGTGAACAACGTCGGTACCTACCACGTGCAAGACGTCCTGGAGGTGCCCCCGGATCGATGGCGCTACGTGGTGGAGGGTAACCTCACGGTCACCTACCTCTGTTGCCAC
>JASFUG010000022.1:0-17044 GCA_050050395.1 Nitrospirota bacterium | reverse complement strand
CGATATGGCTCGCCGGGGGTGCGCAGGCTGCCCTGATCACCCCTTTTGGAAATGAGATTGCCGGGCTGGAGATCGCCCTCACGATGACCCCGGAAACCGACACCGCGGGAGGGAGCACTACCCTCTATTACGATGTGGCGCTGGCCCCGGATACCGCCGCCGAGTGGCTGGTCGTTGGCTTCACCGTCCTGCGTGACTGGACCGAGGGACCCTACACCGGTAGCCCGGCCTCGCGGGACCGGCGGGCCGGGTGGTGAATCCGACCGCCTACCACGCCGTGTACCCCATGCCCCGATCCGTGAAACTCTTCGGCATCCATTGCTTCAGTTCAGCATCGCGACGATTCCCCTCGCCGATCGGTTTCACTATGAGACTGGGTCAGTCGCGCACGGAACCCGAATCGAGCCACCGCGTGTCCCGCACGGCAGCAGCCATCCATCCAGCCAGCGGGAGCGCATCTGCCTCGCCACGGCCGAAATTCGCAGCAAACTCGTATAGATGCGTCGTAAACCGCGGGCTGAGCCATCCCGTGCCGCCCATGCCGGTATGGTTCCCCATAGAATGCTGGAGGTAGACGGCGCAGCGGCGCCGCCGAGTTGGCACACGTCCTGCTAACGGTCAATGCCGAGTCTCAGTTTTATCCACCAACGTATCAATCGGTCAGAGATTGAACGGCTCCTACCCGTAATGTTGATTACAAAATAAGGAATTCGATATGAATCTCGCCCAACCCTTCAGCAACCGATGGCTCATCGCCGGCCTCATGGCGCTCACCCTGGCCGCGCGCTCCGAGGCCTTCACCCTTACTTTCAGCGCCTTCGCCAGCGATACCGACGCAGACGTCTCGATGTTTGATGCCACCCTGTCCCTGTCGGTGGCCTCGGCCGCGGGAGCGACGGGCAACGATCTGCTCATCCTGGATCTGTCTAACCAGACTGCGGCGCCGGATGCCTACACCCTGTCTGCGGTCTATCTGAACTACATGGGCGGCGGCGATCCCTCCACCTTCACCCTGGTCACCGACCCCCTTGGCGACGGCGCATTGACGGCGGGCACGAAGATCGTTGGCAACGGCAAGAAGGCGATCGCCAAAGAGCCGCACGCCGGCGGCTTCGGCTACTACGACCTCCTGCTCGACCTCTCCACGCCGCCCGGTGCCAACGACGGCCTGGCGGCCGGTGACAGCGCCACCTGGGAGATCGATCTGGGGGCGACGGGCTTTGACGCCCTCGATTTCGGTCTCCTGTCGACCACCCGGTCGCACAACCAGGTCGCCGGCGCCGCGGCCCTGAAGTTCACCCAGGGGCCTTATGGCGACAGCGCCTTCGTCCTTCCCGGCTTCAGCGACGACCCGCGGGTGCGGCCCAATAGCGTCGCCGCCGTCATCCCCGAACCCACCTCCGTGGTGCTGCTCGCGTCGCCGCTCCTCGGCCTCGCATGGCGGTCGCGACAGGGGCGCAACTAACCCGCATTTCTCACCACGCACCTGACCTCTTCGCGGTCAACCGGTGGCGGTAAAGCCGCCTCGGTGTAGGGCCGAATTCATTCGGCCGACACTGTGTCCCGGAGGTTCCGGCATCGTGCGGATGAACTCGCACCTACGGCGCGGCACCGCACCGTATCGGAATTCACCAATGCGGACGTGGTGAAAAAATGCGCGGCTAAGCCCCGGGCAGCGGGATCGAACCGGGCGCGTCCGGCGGCGCCCCCCCCCGACCGACGGCATTCCTACCGCCGGTCATGGAGTGGGCGCCGTGCGTCGGGCGCCCATGCTCCCAGGAAGCTCCGGTCTACCGCGCGACGATCTCCGTCCCGACGCCGGTCTCGGTGAAGATCTCCAGCAGGACCGCGTGCCGCACCCGCCCGTCGATGATATGCGCCTTGCGTACCCCCCCCGCCAGGGCGATCTCGCATGCCGCCACCTTCGGCAGAAACCCTCCCTGAATCGTGCCGTCCTGACGCAGGGCCTCCAGGTTGGAACGCTCGATGTGCCGGATCAGCCCGCCCGACTGGTCGAGGACGCCGGCGACATCGGTGAGTAGGATCAGCTTCTCCGCGGACAGGGCGGCAGCCACGCTGCCGGCCACGAAGTCGGCGTTGATGTTCAACGAGGTGCCGTCCTCGGCCACCCCCACCGGGGCGATCACCGGAATGAACCGGCCGCTATCCAGCAGGTCGATGATCTCCGGATTGATGCGCGCCACCTCGCCGACGGCCCCGAGGTCGATAATCTCCGTGGTGTTGGTGGCCGGGTTGTTCTTCTGATAGCGCGTCCTGCGCCCCTCGATGAGCTGCCCATCTTTGCCCGCCAGGCCGATGGCGCGTCCACCATGCTGGTTGATGAGAGCGACGATCTGCTTGTTGATCTTCCCCCCGAGGACCATCTCCACGATGTCCATGGTCTCCGGGTCCGTCACCCGCATCCCGTCCACGAACTCCGGGATCTTGCCGAGCCGCTTCATGAACTGGCCGATCTGGGGGCCGCCACCGTGGACGATCACCGGTTTGATCCCCACCGACTTCATCAGCACCACGTTGCGCGCGAAGCCTTCGGCCAGGGCCGGATCGACCATCGCCGCACCGCCGTACTTGATGACCACCGTCTTGTCGTGAAAGGCCCGGATGTACGGCAGGGCCTCCATCAGGATAGACGCCTTCTCGATCAGCTTTTCCATGGCAGAGACGTAGGGGTCAGAAGGGGTGGGTCGGGGCGGAGTCGACGTCAACTCTTACCACCGAGGCACCAAGGACACCAAGGGACCACCAAGGCGGGAGCACCCACGGAAATCGCCCTGACGGGGACGCACCCCGCGCATCGTTGGAGCACGACAACACGACCGGGGAAAAAGCACAGAACCCAACCCTTGCCTGATTTTGTGTTTTCAAGATTTCCTGCTTTCGCGGTCCCCGTCCACTAGCACTCCGTCACTCCACGATTTCACAGCAATCGTGTCTCCCGCTGCCGCCTTTTCCGGCACAGCCGGCGCGCGCGAGGCGCCGCTATCGGCTACCTATCGTTCACCCCACCTTTGCGAGTCTTGGTGCCCTTGGTGCCTTGGTGGTTACCGGCGGGCGCCGGGCACTACAGGATGTAGCGGCTCAGGTCCTGGTCCTCGATGACGTCGGCGAGGGCGTGGGTGACGTAGGCGGCGTCGACAATCACCTCCTCGCCCGACCGGCCGGGGGCGTCAAAGCTCAGGTCGGCCAGCAGCCGCTCCATCACCGTGTAGAGGCGCCGCGCGCCGGTGTTCTCGTTGCGTTCGTTGGCCAGGGCGGCGATCCGCGCCAGCTCGTGGATCGCCTCGTCGGTGAACTGCAGGTCGACCTCCTCCGTGGCCAGCATCGCCCGGTATTGGCGGGTGAGGGCGTTCTTCGGCTCGGTGAGGATGCGCACGAAGTCCCGGGCGTCGAGGCTGTCCAGCTTCACCCGGATCGGGAACCGGCCTTGAAGCTCCGGGATCAGGTCGCTGGGCTTGGCGACGTGAAATGCGCCGGCGGCGATGAACAGGATGTGATCGGTCTTCACCGGACCATATTTCGTGACGACGGTGGTGCCCTCGACGATCGGCAGGATGTCCCTCTGCACCCCCTCGCGGGAGACGTCGGGGCCCTGGCTGCCGCCGCGTCCCGCCACCTTGTCGATCTCGTCGACGAACACGATGCCCGACTCCTGCACGCGACGCAGGGCCTCATCGTGCACCTTCTCCTTGTCGACCAGCCGTGCCGCTTCCTGCTCTCTCAGGATGTGCCGCGCCTCGGACACCTTCACACGCTTATGGTGGCTGCGCTTGGGGAACATCCCGCCCAGCATCTCCTTGATGTTGATCCCCATCTCCTCGATCCCCGCACCGCCCAGGACCTCGATGTTCGGGCCACCGGTGCTCTCCACCGTCACCTCGATCTCGCGATCGTCGAAGTGACCGGCGTTGAGCCGTTCACGCAGCTTCTCGCGCGTACGTTTCTGGGTCTCCGCGGTGGCCTGACCAGCCACCTCGATATCGCCCTCCATCGCCTCTGAGCTGGACGCGCGGAGCGGGGGAAGCAGGGCGTCGAGCAGCCGCTCCTCCGCGGCCGCCGCCGCCTGTGCCTCGACCTGCGCCGTGGCCTCGCCCGTCACCATATTGATGGCGAGCTCCGTAAGGTCGCGGATGATCGACTCGACATCACGGCCGACATAGCCGACTTCCGTGAACTTGCTCGCCTCCACCTTGATGAACGGCGCGTCTGTCAGGCTGGCGATGCGCCGCGAGATCTCCGTCTTCCCGACGCCGGTGGGCCCGATCATGACGATGTTCTTGGGGATCACCTCCGCGCGCATCTCTTCGTCCAGCCGCTGCCGGCGCCAGCGGTCGCGGATTGCCAGGGCGACGGCGCGCTTCGCCTCATGCTGGCCGATGATGTACTTGTCGAGGGCCGCGACGGTCTCCGCCGGAGTCAGCTCGTGGTGGGCAGCAGTCTGAGTCACGGGGTCAGCTCCTCCACGACGATCCGGTCATTGGTGTAGATATCGATGGCTGCGGCGATCGCCAGCGCCTCGCCGGCCACCGCCGCCGCGGCCAGGTTAGTGTGACGCAGCAGCGCGGTCGCGGCGGCGCGGGCCGCGTCGCCGCCCGAGCCGATGGCCAGCAGCCCACCCTCCGGCTCGATCACGTCGCCGGTGCCGGACAGAAGGAAACTCGCCTCCAGGTCGGCGACGATCAACAGGGCCTCCAGCCGCCGCAGGGCACGATCCGTGCGCCAGTCCTTGGCCAGCTCCACACACGCCCGGGTGAGGTTCCCGTTGAACTGCTCGAGCTTGGTCTCGAACCGCTCAAACAGGGTGAAGGCATCGGCGGTGGAACCGGCGAACCCGGCTAGCACGTGGTCCTTGTAGAGCCGCCGCACCTTGCGCGCCGACCCCTTCATCACCGAATTCCCCACCGTCACCTGACCATCGCCGGCCATGGCCACCGCACCGTCCTTGCGGACCATCAGGATCGTCGTCCCGTGAAACCCTTGCATCGCCTCTCCAAGACAGACGCCGCACACGCTGCGGCGCAAGGTTCAAAGGTAAAGGCAGCTCGGACGCAGGGAAAGGGCGAAGAGGGGGACGGGACGATCCTCCTCCTTCAAGGTTAGGCGCCGACCGCACGGACCTCGCAACCGGCGGCGATGGAGCGCCACTACGCTTTCGAATCGGTCCGGGCTGCTTGCTCCAGGAAGGCCATCAGGATCGCGTACTGCTCCTCGGCCTCCGTGTGGGTGCCGCCCTCGCCGCTGGCGATCATCTCGCAGGTCCTCGCCATGCGGGCATGCATCGCCGCGCGCCACGCCGGGTTGCCCGCCGCCGCGCCTTCGCCGACCGGCAGTGCGGCGGCGGCGGCGGCCGCAGCCACGAAATGGCCCGCCTGCGCGAGCCACTCCGCATCATGGCCACAGGCGGTGTAGGTCTCCACCACCACGCTCCGGACGCCCTTGTAGGCGCTCGCCAGGTCCTCCTCCGTCGCGCCGGGGCTTCCGGCGACCTCCACCACGCGCCGTATCCGGAAGTCGTCGTTCAGTGCCAGGACGTTTTTCGCAAAGCGACTGCCCACCGCCCGCTGCTCGATCGCAGACAAGGAGTCGAGGGCCTGCTTGAAATCCCGATCGTTTGTAATGTCATCCATGTCATGCTCCGTCAGCGTGGGGATGCTGCGCCCCCTCTATCGGACCTCCACATCGATCAGTTTTGCACCATCTTCGTCTACTACATGGACCGCGCATGCGATACAAGGGTCAAAACTATGTATGGTGCGAAGGATCTCGATCGGCTGGGCCGGGTCGTGGAGGTGGTGGCCGGCCAGGGCCGCCTCGTAGGGACCCGGCTGGCCGACCGGATCGCGTGGGCCGGCGTTCCACGTCGACGGGACCACCGCCTGGTAGTTGGCGATCCGGCCGTCCTCGATCACCACCCAGTGGGCGAGACAGCCACGCGGCGCCTCCATGAACCCCACTCCCTGGCAACGACGCGGCCAGCTGGCCGGCTCCCACCGTTCGTCGTTGAAAGTCCGCACGTCACCCCCACGGACGTTGGTGATGAGCCGGTCGTAATAGCCCTGCATGGCGTCCACCACCACCTTGGTCTCCAGGGTCCGGGCCGCGGTCCGGCCGAGGGTGGAGAACAGGGCCGTGACCGGCACATCCAGGGTGCGCAGCACCGTGCGCACCAGCTCGCGGGTCTGCTCGTGACCCGTGGCGTACAGCATCAGCACCCTGGCCAGGGGGCCAACCTCCATCGCCTTGCCCTTCCAGCGTGGCGACTTGAGCCACGAATAGCCGTTCTCCACGTCGACGTGGTCGTAGGGTGGCGTGGGACCCGTGTAGTGCAGCTCGGTCTCCCCATCGTACGGGTGGAGACCCTGCTCCTTGCCCACGCTGTAGTCGTACCACGAATGGCTGACGAACTCCTGGATCTGTTCCGGATCCGCCAGGTCGACCTCGTGCACGGTGGAGAGATCACGGTCGAGGATCACCCCGCGTGGGAAGAGGAAGCCCGCCGGGTTGTCGATGCTGGTGGTGGGCAGATCCCCGTAGCACAGGAAATTCCCGACGCCTTCGCCTTGGGCGCCCCAGTCCTTGTAGAAGCCGGCGATGGCAAGGGTATCCGGGACGTAGACCTGGTCGACGAACGCCTGCATCTCCCGGATCACCTCCTGCACCTGGGCCAATCCGACCATGTCAAGGGCGGTGCCGGACTGCTGTCCCGAATCGATGCCGATGGCGCACGGTGCACCGCCGACCAGGAAGTTGGGATGCGGGTTCTTGCCGCCGAAGATGGCGTGCAGCTTCACCACCTCCCGTTGCCACGCGAGGGCCTCAAGGTAATGGGCGACCGCCATCAGGTTCGCCTCGGGCGGCAGTTTGTAGGCCGGGTGACCCCAGTAACCATTCGCGAAGATGCCGAGCTGGCCGCTCTCCACGAAGGTCTTGAGGCGCTTCTGGGTATCCGCGAAGTAGCCCGGCGACGACTTGGGATAGCTGCTGAGGGACTGGGCGAGGGCCGAGGTGGCGCTCGGATCCGCCTGCAGGGCCGAGACCACGTCCACCCAGTCGAGGGCGTGCAGATGGTAGAAGTGCATGACGTGGTCATGCACGTACTGGGCCGCGATCATCAGGTTGCGGATGAGCTGCGCGTTCGGGGGGATCGGGTACTGGAGGGCGTCCTCCACCGCGCGAATCGAGGCGATGGCGTGCACCAGGGTGCACACGCCACAGATGCGCTGGGTGAAGGCCCAGGCGTCGCGCGGGTCCCGGCCACGCAGGATGATCTCGATCCCGCGCACCATCGTCCCCGACGAGTACGCCTGCTGGATGACGTCACCGTCCATCTGCGCCTCGATCCGCAGGTGGCCCTCGATACGGGTGATCGGGTCGACAACGATTCGTTCGCTCATGGCGGTTTCCTTTACGCGGCCTTACGCGCCTCTTCCGCTTCCGCAAGGTGCTCGGCAACCAGCTCGGTCAGGCCAAGCACCTGGACGTGCTCCATGTGGTACGCCTCCAGCGCCTCCTCCATGACCACGCGGCAGTTGGCGCATGCCGTGACCAGGGTGTTGACCCCGACGGCGTCGAGCTGCTCCTTCTTCTGGTGGAAGGCGGCGAGCCGCAGATGCTCGGCCCGGTCGTTGGCGCTCACCCCCCCGCCACCGCCGCAGCACCAGTTCATCACCCCGGAGTCCTTCACGTCCCGGAAGTCCGATGCCACCTGGCGCAACAGGTTGCGCGGCTGGTCGATCACGCCGCCGCGGCGCACGAGCTGACACGGATCGTGGAAGGTCAGCGGGATGTCGGTCTTGCCGCGGGTGTGGAGGCGTCCCTCCTGGCGCAACCGGTCGAGGAGCTCGACGACGTGGACCACTTCGAAGTTGTAAGCCCGGCCGATGAGGTTGGGCCCCTCCCAGCGCAGGGATGTATAGGCGTGGCCGCATTCGGGACTCACCACGCCTCGTACCTTGAGCTTCTCCGCCGCGTCCACCACCCGCTGCACGATCTCCCGCGCCAGGTCGGAGACACCGATCTGGACGCCGGCGTTGGTTGCCTCGAACCCGTCGGAGGACAGGGTCCAGCTCACCCCGGCCTGCTTGAAGATCTTCGCCAGGGCGCCCAGGTACTCGGGGTAGTTGACCACCTCCATGGAGGAGAGGAGGACCATGTAGTCGACCTCCGGCTGGTCGAGCGGAATGGTCTCGCCGGTCTCCTTCTCCTGGTGGCGGATCTGCGCCTTGACCGTGTCCAGGCTCACGCCCATCGGGCTGCCGGACTTGATCGTGCGGGTTGTGGAGAGAACCAGGCCCTCGGGGGCGTGGCCAGCCATCGCCATCCCCTCGCGCATCGCGCGCACCATGTAGGCGATGTCGTTGCCCACGGGGCACACCATGGAGCAGCGCCCGCACAGGGTGCACGAGTCGTAGACCAGCTCGCTCCACTCGGCGAGCTCGCCATCGGTGATCGGGCGGCTGATACCGAAGGCCGCCGCGATCCGTCCGAGCAAGGTGTACTCCTGGCGCCACAGGCGTTTCAGGGGATCCAGCTTGTGGATCGGCGTGTACTTGGGATCACCGGTGTCGACGTAGAACTCACACGCCTCGGCGCACAGACCGCAATGGACACAGCTGGAGAAGAAGCTCGCCATCGGGGTGTCCAGGACCTCCTTGAAGACCGCGACCCCCCGTTCCAGGGACGCACTCATGACGCCACCCCCTTGTGACCAAAGAGGTCACCGTTGAACCAGCGGGCCGGGAACAGGGTGACGAAGTGGATCAGCTTGGTGAAAGGCATCGCCACCAGGAGGAGCTCCGCCGCCAGGATGTGCACCGCCAGCATCGTTCGGTACGGCAACAACAGGTGGTGGTAGGCGAGGTAGCCGGTGAGCAACGGCGCCACGGTCAGCGCCCAGGTGAAGTAGTCCTCGAAGGTGGAGATGAAGCGCTTGGCCGGGTCGGTCAGCCGGCTCACGAGCATCACCAGCAAGGTGACCATGGTGATCACCGCCACCAGGTCCACGAACGGCGTCGGAAGCCCCGGCCAGCCGAACCCCACCACGCCCCGTGCCAGCTCGATGTGGGGAATGAAGAACAGCAGCACGATCCCGAATCCGATGTGGAAGATGTAGCCACCGAGGTAGGTGACCGGAGCGCGCCGCAACATCCCCGGAGGGAAGAGGAAACGACGGAACACGGTGTGCATGCCCGAGGCCCCGGGCCGATCGCGGGGGAGGGAGAGGTCCGGCTTGCGACCGAGGCTGAAGGTCTCGATCAAGCGCCACACCATGCCCACCAGGAATATCATCACCGCGGCCTCGAATCCGGGGCCGCGCGCCCACAGCAGGAGGTCGAACGATGTCGAGGTCATGACGTCTTCTCCAGGTCGTCCAGGGTCGCCCGCTGATGACCGGCGCGCGCCTTCGCCTGTTTGCGGCGGTTCCCGATCGCCACGGCGGCGCCGACCACGGCGCCACCCGCCAGGGCGATCCCCGTCGGCCGATTCAATGGTGTCGTTGTGACAGACAACGCGTTGTAGAAGCCGCCGACGTCCCAGAAGGCGGGCTCGGAGCAACCAAGGCAGCCGTGGCCGGACTGGATCGGAAAGCTCGTGCCGGCGTTCCACTTGGTGGTGGCGCAAGCGTTGTAGGTCACCGGCCCCTTGCACCCCAGCTTGTACAGGCACCAGCCCTTGCGCGCCCCCTCGTCGTCGAAGCTCTTCGCGAACAGGCCGCGATCGTAGAAGGTGCGCCGATAGCAGCGGTCGTGAATGGTATCGCCGTAGAACACCTTGGGCCGTCCCAGTCCATCGAGCTCCGGTAGGGCGCCGAAGGTCAGGTAGTGGGCGAGGACGCCGGTGATCACCACCCCAATCGGAGGACAGCCCGGCACGTTCACCACCGGCCGATCCTTCACCAGCTCCGACACCGCCACCGCGCCGGTCGGGTTGGGCTCCGCCGCGGGCAACCCGCCAAACGAAGCACAGCTCCCCACCGCGACGACCGCCGCCGCACCCTTGGCGGTCTCCGCAAGCATCGCCACGTTGCTGATGCCGGCGATGGTCGAGTAGCCGGGATCGGCGGTGGGGATCGAGCCATCGACGATCAGCACATACTGGCCGAACGCCTCCTTCATGGCGCGCTCGCGCGCCGCCTCTGCTGCCGTCCCGGAGGCCGCCTGGAGAGTGTGGTGGTAATCCAGCGAGATCGCATTGAGAATCAGCTCCTCCACCGTCGGCGTCCCGGAGCGGCTCAGGGACTCGGTGCAGCCGGTACACTCCTGGAACGAGAGCCAGATCACCGACGGTCGCCGCGCGCTTTCGAGGGCACGGGCGATGGCCTCGCCCATGCCCGGTGGCAGGGCCATCAGCGACGCCAGGGCCGTACAGTATTTCAGGAAGGTCCTGCGGCTCACGCCACGCCGCCGTAACAGGGCACCCACGGTCATGTCATGTACCATCGCCCTTCTCCTTCATTCCCCGTCCCACCCCCGATGCAAAACCTCCCCTTCCTGTGGGTCTGACCGGGAAGGGGGGACGTCCCCGATGTGCCGGTGGGGACAGCGCCGGTCGGTCGTCTGCCAATCGGATCACTTCCTGGATCCATGGATTCGCCTTCGATGGCTATCGTTGATCAATGCTATGTGGTTTTCTCTGAGTGCCGTGGCCCTTGTGGGACCCGATCACTCCCCCGCTGCGATGTCCATGCCGCCAGCCCTCCACGAGCCGCACGACCAGCTCCGCCGCCTCGGGGATGGCCCGGGCAACGCTCGGCGATGGAGCGTCCCCCCAACCCAGGTGTTGCGGTTGAATCGCTACCAATGCGCGTCGTGGCAGGGACCAGCCGCGCAGGCGCGCAAGCTCGAGGATGTCCGCCAGACCGACCTCGTGGGCGCTGCGTCTGCCTGCACGCAGGAACTCATCCATCCCCCGACCCTCGAAACGGCGTATGGTCCCGGGAGGCGCATTCAATTCCGCGGCGTCGATGACCACCAACGCCCCTGCCCCCTCGATCTCCTCCATGAAGACGAAGCTCAGGGTTCCCCCATCGACGTAGCGCACGTCCGTCGCCTCATCCTGGGTGCGACGCAGGTGGAATATCGTGTGAACCCCGGCCCCGTCATCGGTCAACAAGGTGTTGCCGATCCCCAACACGAGCGTCGCCTTCGGGAGGGCGTTAGTCATAGTCACCTCCGATCAACGGCTTATTCGAGACCGTTAAGCGGAGCGCTTCATACTATGCGTTGGAGTCGATTGTAGCGAAAAAGATCCATATCTGTTGGCGCCTATTCATATGCTCTTTCGTTATACTAAATTCACTGTAGATTTTGTGCGGTTTATTCTTTTGCTCATTTGTTAGACAACCGCCATGTGCCTTGCCATCCCCATGCAGGTCGTCGCCGTCGACGGCTTTACTGCACGCTGCGCCGCAAAGGGCGTCGAGCGCGACGTGAGCCTCTTCCTGATGCAGGAAGATCCGGTCGCCGTGGGCGACTACGTGATGGTCCACGTGGGGTACGCCATCCAGAAGGTCGCCGAGGCGGACGCCCTGTACTCCTGGGAGCTGTTCGACGAGATTCTGAAAGAAGGGGATCAGGGGCTCGGGGCTGGGGGCTAGCGAAGGACAACCCTTCGGGGCTGAATGAAATGTTGATCGATCCCACCCACGAAATGATTCGCTGGCCGCACAGCGGCCACCCACCTCCTAATCCCTGAGACCGCACGAGCCCAAACCGCCCATGGCCCACACCGCGCGCCACTGGCTCGACCAGATCCACACCCTGCCACTGCCGCCGCGGGTGCGGATCATGAATGTCTGCGGGGGCCACGAGCGGTCCATCACCGCCGCCGGCCTGCGCGGCGCCCTGCCGCCGAACATCGAGCTCATTCCCGGCCCCGGCTGCCCGGTATGCGTCTGCCCCGAGGAGGACGTCTACCACGCAATCCAGATGGCGCTGCGTGAAGATGTCACCCTGGTGGCGTTCGGCGACATGCTGCGTGTGCCGGTCAATCTCCCGGCCGGCGAGGTCCGTTCCCTGGAGCAGGCACGGGCCGCCGGCGGTGACGTGCGGCCCATCGCCTCACCGAGCGAGGCGGCGCGGGTCGCCGAGTCCCGACCCGACCGGCCCGTGGTGTTCTTCGTGGCCGGCTTCGAAACCACCACTGCGCCGGTGGCCGCGATGATGGCCGAGGGTGTCCCGGACAACCTCTTCCTGCTTCTTTCAGGCCGCCTCACCTGGCCGGCGGTGGCACTACTCCTGGAGTCCGACACCCCGGGCTTCGACGCACTGGTCGCCCCGGGACACGTCTCCACGGTGATGGGACCGGAAGAATGGGCCTTCGTTGTCGACCGTCACGGACTGCCGGCGGCGGTCGCCGGCTTCACCCCCGATACCCTGCTGGCCGCCTTCTACTCGGTGCTGCGCCAGTACATCGAGGGCCGTCCATTTCTCGACAACTGCTATCCCAAGGTGGTGCGCCCGGGCGGCAACCCGGCGGCGCGGCGCTGCCTGGACGCGACCATGGAGGTGGTCGACGCCACCTGGCGCGGCATCGGCACCATCCCACGGTCCGGCTACCGTCTCAAGCCTCGTTATGCGGCGCACGACGCACGCCGTCGCTTCGCCGGCTACGAGGATGAGGCGCGCCGCCGTGCGGGCCAGATGCCCGCCGGCTGCGACTGCGCTCAGGTGGTGCTGGGCAAGCTCTATCCCACGGATTGCCGGCTCTACGGCAAGCCATGCACACCGCGGACCCCGGTGGGTCCGTGCATGGTCTCCGACGAAGGTGCCTGCCGCATCTGGTGGTCCGCCGGCCGCGGCCGGGAGTAGACCACCCGACAGGTCTTTCACCACAGCGACACAGAGACCACAGAGAGCGGACAGACCTGACCGCCGTTCGTCTCGCCCGAAGCTGTATCCCCGTCGAGATCTCCTACCCGAGGCGTGGAGGCAAACGGGGTACGCCCGTACACACCGCTGCGTGGCACGGATGAGGACCACGGGCGACACGGGGACAATTGGGGGCAAGAAGCGACGTTTATCAGCCCGCACGACCTCGCCAATGCAACGCTCCAGGGCCAACAAGCAAGCCGCCAGCATCGGAGCCCGGCGCCGGCCGCAGATTGCCCCGCGAGCCCCCCGTGTCCCCCGTGGCCAGAAAGCCTTCCAGGAGACGACTGGCGTCGGACAGATCCGCGCCGACGACCTGGGAACCCTACGGCCCCTGTCGGTTCTCTGTGACCTCTGTGTCTCCGTGGTGAAAAAAAGCGGTCCGCCCTTACCGGTAGTCCCGGGCGCCGCCGAGGCCGAGCTTGCGCATGCGGCTGGCGAGGGTGGAGCCGTTGATGCCGAGGATCTCGGCGGCGCCGCCGGGGCCATAGATCTTGCCACCGGTCACGCGCAGGACGCGGTCGATATACCGGCGCTCGAGTGCGTCGAGGGTCTGGAGCTCCTCCTCCTCCACCGGCGCTGACGCCGGCGCCGCGGGTCGCGGATCTTCCACGCGTAGATCGCCGCTGCCGGCGAGGATCGTCGCGCGCTCCAGGTGGTTCACCAGCTCGCGCACGTTGCCCGGCCACTGGTGGGCGCGGAGCGCCGCCAGCGCGGCCTCGCTGAGGGTCCACGGCCCGCGGCCCGTACGGCGGGCGAGGACGGCGAGGAAGTTGGCGGCGATGCGCGGAATGTCCTCACGCCGCGCCCGCAGGGGTGGGATCTCGATCGGGAAGACGTGCAGGCGGTAGAAGAGGTCCTCGCGGAACCGCCCCTCGGCGACCGCCTGTTTGAGGTCCACGTGGGTGGCGACGAGGATGCGCACGTCGACCCGCACCGTGCGGTCGCTGCCCACCGACTCGAAAGTCCCGTCCTGTACGGCGCGCAGGAGCTTCGCCTGGAGCTCCAGGGGGATCTCCCCGACCTCGTCGAGAAACAGGGTGGAGCCGTTGGCGGCCTGGAAGCGCCCGATGCGCTCGCGTGTGGCGCCGCTGAAGGCGCCGCGGACGTGACCGAACAGCTCACTCTCGATCAGGCTGGCCGGCAGGGCCGCGCAGTTGACGCTCACCATGGGCCGGTCGGCGCGCCCGCTCCAGCCGTGGATGGCGCAGGCCAGGATCTCCTTGCCCGTGCCGGTCTCCCCGGTGATCAGCACCGGTGTGGCGGTGGGTGCGACCCGCTTCGCCAGGTCGACGGCGTGGGCCATGGCCGGGCTGCGGCTTCCCTCCACCATCGCGCACGCCTCGCTACCGCCGCCGATCCGGTCGGCGAGCAGGCGGTTCTGCTCCTCCCACTGAGCTCTCAGCCGCGTGAGCAGGGCGGACTGGTGCTCGTACCGCATGGCATTCGCGAGCAGTGCCCCGTACGCCTGGGCGAGGGCCACGGTGGCATCGGGGTAGGGCTCGCAGACGGTGCGGTCGAGGGTGAGGACCCCGAGCGGCACGTCGTCCGTCACCAGGGGGACGACCATGCACGAGTGGCCGTGGGGCAGGTCGAGGACCCCGTCGTAGGGATCGCCGTCGCCCGCGGCGTGGTCGTGCTCGGTGTAGATGCGGGCGTGGCGGTCGCGCAGCGCCGCCCGCACCGATGGAAAGGCGGTGAGCTGGATGCGGTGGCGGCGCACCGCCTCGCCGTCGAGACGTCCCCGGGCGGCGCGCACCCGCAGCGCATCCCCCTCCAGGAGCATCACCGCGGCGAGGTCATATGGGACCACCGGCTGAAGGGCGTCGAGGGCCTGTCGGAGGAGGCGGTCCACGGAGGACTCGGAGGTGGCCAGGGCGGTCGCCTGCCGGAGATCGGCCGTCAGATCGAGGGCGGTGGAGTTCATGGCGAAATCTCATGAAAGAAGCCAGATCACGATTTTCCACGAAATGCTTCACGAGATTTCGCCATTACGCAATCCACGAATCGCGTGGCAGCCACATAATCCATTGATATTCTTGCGTTCTACTGGTGTGGCGAGTCTGGCACACCGCTTGTTACCCCCTAGATATTCAACGCATTCCAAGGAGACCGTTATGCAGACCCTCGTCACCCGCCCCGCCCCGGACTTCACCGCCAAGGCGGTGCTCCCGGACAATACCTTCGGAGAGATCACTCTATCCGAGCTGCGCGGCAAGTACGTCGTGCTGTTCTTCTGGCCCCTCGACTTTACCTTCGTCTGCCCCACCGAGATCCTCGCCTTCGACCAGCGCCTTGCGGAGTTCCGTGAGCGCGGTGCCGAGGTCGTCGGCGTGTCGGTCGATAGCCCCTACACCCACCTGGCTTGGAAGAATACGCCGGTGGAGCACGGCGGCATCGGCCCGGTACGCTTCCCCCTGGTGGCCGATCTGGACAAGTCCATCAGCCGCGCTTACGGCATCCTGCACGAGGAGTCGGTCGCCCTGCGCGGCCTGTTCTTGATCGACCCCCACGGCGTGGTGCGCCACGCCCTGGTGAACGACCTCCCCCTGGGCCGGAGCGTTACCGAGGCCCTGCGCACCCTCGATGCCCTGCAATTCGTCGACACTCACGGCGAGGTGTGCCCGGCGAACTGGCAGAAAGGCGAGGACGCGCTGGCACCTACCCCGGAGGGGGTCGCCAGGTACCTGGCCGACCACGCCTCAAATCCAGCATAGTGAGTGGCGGATGCATCCCGAGCCTGCAAAGGACACGTCGCTCGGCTCGCCCCGACCGGACCTCCGCTAACCGACACCAGGAGTACGCCATGGCCAAGAAGCCGTTCCTGACCGACATCAAGACCCTGCGCAAGCGCGCCCGCCAGCACATCGAGCAGGGTGCCATCACGTCTGGCTATCGCGCCGATCGCGAGACCGTGGTGAAGATCCTCAATGAGGCTCTCGCCACGGAGCTGGTCTGCATCCTGCGCTACCGGCGCCACCACTTCATGGCAACCGGGATCAACGCGGAACCGGCCGCGGCCGAGTTCCTGACACACGCCAACGAGGAGCAGATGCACGCCGATCAGATCGCGCAGCGCATCGTTCAGCTGGGGGGGGCGCCGAACTTCTCCCCCGAGGGGCTGCTCACCCGCAGCCACGCGGAGTACGTGGAGGGAGACTCCCTCACCGACATGATCCGTGAGGACCTGGTAGCGGAGCGTATCGCCATCGATAGCTATCGCGAGATGATCGAGTACCTGGGCAACAACGATTCCACCACCCGGCGGATGCTGGAGGACATCCTCGCCATGGAGGAGGAGCACGCCGACGATCTCGTGAGCCTCCTCGAGGAGGTCGGTTGAGCCACGGGACATGCCGTCGCCCCCCTGACCAGCCCCCCATCAAGGAAGGGACCGCCATGCTTCGCTGTGCTGCCCTCGCGGCTGCGCTGTTGTTTGCCTGTACCGCATTCGCCGACGACTTATTGAAGGAGGCCCAGGCTACGTTCGAGCCCATTCCGGCCCGCGCGCCTGCCCCCAAGGACAATCCGATTACCCCGGAGAAGATCGAGCTGGGCCGCATGCTGTTCTTCGAGCCGCGACTCTCGGCGAGCGGCCTGCTGAGCTGCAACACGTGCCATAACGTCGGCATGGGCGGCGGGGACAACCTGGAGACCTCGGTGGGCCACGGCTGGCACAAAGGGCCACGCAATGCGCCCACGGTGCTCAACGCCGTGTTCAACGTCGCCCAGTTCTGGGACGGGCGGGCCGAGGATCTCAAGGCCCAGGCAAAGGGCCCGATCCAGGCCGCGGTGGAAATGAACGCCACTCCGGAGCGGGTGGTGGCTACCCTGAAGAGCATGCCCGGGTACGACCGCCGGTTCACCAAGGCGTTCCCCAAAGCGACCGATCCGGTCTCCTTCGACAACGTGGCCAAGGCCATCGAGGCCTTCGAGACGACGTTGCTTACCCCCGGTGCTCCGTTCGACCGCTACCTGGCGGGCGACGCGAATGCCATCGATTCGCAAGCGAAGGAAGGCTTACGCCTGTTCATGGACAAGGGGTGCAGCGACTGCCATGGCGGGGTCAATGTCGGGGGCGGTGACTACTACCCGTTCGGCGTCATGGAGAAGCCGGGTGCCGACGTCCTCCCGCCGGATGACAAGGGCCGCTTCGC
>JASFUG010000021.1:0-17428 GCA_050050395.1 Nitrospirota bacterium | reverse complement strand
ACCGCGGACCTCCCTGCAGGAACCGTCGAGGGGCTCAACGACTGGCGCCGCACGGGCTACGGTGGCCCATGCCCGCCCATCGGTCGACACCGCTACTTCCACAAGCTCTACGCCCTGGACACGGTGTTAGCGGACCAAGGCGCCATCACCAAGCCGCAGGTGGAGGCCGCCATGGCCGGCCACATCCTGGCCCGGGCCGAGCTGATCGGGACGTATCAGAAGCGCAGGTAGGCGAGCGCCGATCGGGCAGCCCTCTGTTTGACGGCCCCGGAAATTCTACAGGACCGTGTCACCGAGGCCAACGCAAACCCCTGAAGGGAGCGGCGCCTGGGAGGCTCTTCCACCACGGGGGACACGGGGGCGTGGGGGGCAAAACGCGCCCGGCATCGGACGCGACATTGGCGGCTTCCCCATCGGGTCTATGGATCGCCATTGGCGGGGGCGCATCGAGAACCACCGCTCCCCCATGCCCCTCAACCTTCCCCGTGTCCCCCGTGGTCAAACCCTCTGCCAGAAGAGGATGCGGTACGGACTTGCCCCCTTTGCGACGACTTGGCTGAACAAAGGGATAGGCAGTTCCGGGAAGGAGCAGTCAGTCCGGCGTGTGGGTGCTGCACGTGGTGGTGGGTGGCTAATGGCGGGAACGTGCCGCTGAGGCGCTGCCGGGGGCCATGTCGCCCCGGGGGGCGGCGAGGCCGTCTGCCACCAGCGCCTGAACGTTGTCCCCGGTGAGGGCGTTCAGGAACTCCACCAGAGCGGCCCGATCATCCTGCGACAGGCGCAGGGGGCGGATCAGTGGATCGATCAGCTCGTGCGGGTGGCCTCCCTGGTTGTAGAACGCCACCACCTCCTGGAGGGTGGCGAGGGAGCCGTCGTGCATGTACGGGGCCGTGAGGGCCACGTTGCGCAGGGACGGGGTGCGGTAACGCCAGCGGTCAGCGGGGTCCTGGGTCACCTCGTAGCGGCCGAGGTCGGCGGGCGGCCGCTCCGCCACGGAGTCGATGATCGCGCTCGCCACGTTCACCTCGACGCCCGGGGCGAGCTGCACCGGCCGCGACTCGGGCTCTGGCGCCATGGCGTTGTGCCAGCCGAGGCCGGTGTTGTGAAAGGACTGGTCGGTAAACAGGGCGTAATCCTCACCGACCGGATGGCACGCCACACAGCCGGCCGCGCCCCGGAAGAGCTCGAAGCCACGGATGGCCGCCGGGCTCATGGCGTCCTGCACCTCGCCGTAGTACCAGCGGTCGAAGGGCGAGGCCGCGGATACGAGGGTGCGCTCGTAGCTGGCGATCGCCTGCCCCAGGGTCTGCACGTCCGCCGGGCGGCCGAAGGCCGCCTCGAACAGGCCGTGGTAGTCGGGCATCGCGCGGATCCGTGCCAGCAGCCAACCGATGGAGGGGTTGCCCATCTCGTTGGCCGCGAGCATGGGGCCGAGGATCTGCGTCTCCAGGGCCGGGTCGCGCCCGTCGTGGAAGAGGTGCTCCAGGTAGGCCACGTTGTAGATGGTCGGTGAGTTGCGGCGCACCGTGCGGCCCTCGATGCCCACAGCGGTGGCCAGCTCGTTGGAGGTGAAGCCCTGGTCCGGGATGTGGCACATGGCGCAGGACATGGTGTGGTTCAGGGACAGACGCCGGTCGAAGAACAGCTTGCGGCCGAGGCGGACCTTGGCCTCGGTCAGGGGGTTGTCCGCTGGCACCGGGATCGGGGGCAGGCCCAGGGGTGGATTGGTTGCCCCGGCAAGGAGATCGGCGCCGGCGTCCGAGGCCGTCGGCGGATGCGTGGAGTGCTGGCCTGCGCCGGGAGGGGCTTCCGCGTACGGCGTGCCGCTACGGGCGTCCGCTTTCCTGGGCTCGCTGCGCCGTAGCACCGCCGCCACGGCCTCTGGCAGCTCGTCGGGTCCGACGTGGCTCGCCGCGACGAACCGGTTGCCGTCATCCACCGTGCCGCCCTCTCGCTCCTCGAGGAGCAGCGTCTTGACGTCGTTGATGACCAGGGCGGGGTGGAGAAACGAGACACTGTAGATGTTCCGCACCCGCTGCTGCCGGTCGATGAGGTAGACCTTGAGGACGTGGGCAAAGTTGCCGGTCAGCGTGCCCTGGGCGTCGCGCTCCGGCACCACGTACTGCCCATAGCCGTCGAGGATCGCCTTCAGGTCTTCCTGCGTCGCGGTGGTGAGGAACTGCCAGCCGGAATCGCGCATCGCGCGGCCCCCGGCGTAGCCGGCCATCACCTCCGGGGTGTCGCGCCGCGGATCGAAGCTCAGGCTCACCAGCCGCAGGTTCGCGCGCAGCTCCGGCTCGTCCTGCATGGCGCCCTCCACCTCGTGGAGGACGCGCGTGGCCATGGGGCAGCCACGCGCATCGCTGCACTGGGTGTAGATGAAGCTGAGGAGGGCGATCTTGCCCGCGAACAGGGAGTGGAGAGAGACCGGCTCACCCCCCGCGGCGACCGCGGTGCCGTCCGCCGCCGGGGAGAGGACCGGGAGGCGATAGCTTCCGGGCACCGGGGGTGCATAGCCCAGATTCTCCACCCACGGGGACGGCACGTGCTCTTCCCCGTGCGCCAGGCCCTCGTGCCCCGCACCAAGGAGCACCGATACCAGGCAGACGATCAGGCGCCCGACGGTACGCAAGGACCTTTCGTAAGAGAGCCGCGTACAGAACACATCCTCAATCCTTTGCGTCGCCACCGGCCGCGAGGCTGGCCAGGGCGATGTCCGGAGCCCCCTCCTGCTGGGCGTAGAGGGCATAGGCACCAAACCGCATCTGATGGGGCCGGCCGAGCTTCTCCTTGGTGAAATCGATCGTCCACCGGTGGGTCAGCTCCTTGCCATCCCACGCGTAGAGCTTGACGAACTGCTCGTTGGCGTCGCCCTTCTTGTCCCAGTTCGCCAGGAGCGAGCTGCTGAAGTAGACGCGTTTCCCGTCCCAGCTCTGGGAGACCATGTTGACCTGCGCCCCGATCTTCTTGCTGTAGATCTCCTTGGGGTGCTGGGGATCCGAGATGTCGAACAGCCGGGCGGTGCCATCCATGAAGGTGTTGATCCACAGCCGCTGGTCGTCGGACGAGATGGAGGCGTCCACCGGCAGGGGGATCTTGGCGGGATCGCCAACGTCCGCGACGGCGTCGGCGTGCCACTCGCCTGTGTCGTCCTCGTGGATCCACCACAGCTTGGAGGTGAGGGCGGCGAAGGTGTACGCGTAGTTGTGCTGCGGACCCCACGCAAAGCGGATCTCCAGGGGTGATCCGGGGACGTCGAAGACCTGGCGCGGCTGGCGGGTATGAAGATTCCACAGCACCACGGTGTTGCCGAAGCGCTTCATCGCCTCCCCGTCCTTCAGCATCTTGCCGAAGTCCATCATGTAGTTGGACCAGCCGGTGAACGACGACGTGAGCATGACGTTGCGCCGCGGTAGTACGCGCACGTCATAGTCGTAGCCGTCGGCGTATTGCCCGCTCTTGACGGCGCCGCGCAGGTTCTCCTCCACCGGTATCCAGTGGGTCGCGATATAGGTGCCGTCGTTGGTGTACTCCACCAGGGCGGAGCGGCCGCCGTGGTCCTTGTTGTTGGACAGGCCGGTGATCAGCATCCGGCCCGGCAGGGCGTAGTGCGTGTGGGGCCCCACCACGCCGCCGCTGGCTGCCACGAAGTCGGTGATCACCTTGTGCAGCTTCGGCCGGGCGGGATCCGTGTGGACGTCGAAGATGAAGATCTTGCTGGTGTCCAGACCGCCGCCCCAGAGGTAGCGACGGTCGTCGGTGAGGCCCGAGTGGTGGGCCTCGTTACGCCCCCCCACGGAGAGGGTGTGGATGACCTTGCCGTAGGTCTCGGACCCGGGGCGTACGTCGATGGTCACCAGTTTGTCCTGGCCGTCGCCCAGTCCCTCGACCCCGAGGGTCCAGACGTAGACGAAGTCCTCCTGGCCGGTGATCTTCGCCATGTACGGCGACATGCAGGTCTCGTCCGCGCCGGCGTCGGGCACCGTGGCCGCGGTCGGCGCCGCAAGGGCCAGGGTCATCGTGACCGCGGCCAACCATCTTTGGGTAAAGGTGTTCATGATGTCCTCCTCGTTATGCGGTTGATCCGAATCTGTTCGTGTGAGCGCACGGTCCTGGCCCCTAGCCCTGCCGCCTCCTCCCTCCCAAGTCGCCGGAAGATCCCCTCGCGATCTCTCCCCGGCAAGCCGCGGGGAAGACGCCCAGTGGTATTACCTGATCGAACTCATCTTAGATCAAGTCGATCAACATTGTGCGAATAGCCTGCCATCGCGCTGGGACCGGCGCAAATGGGTCCAGGCGTCGGTGACGGGGTTCCGTCGCCGGCAAGCGCCACGGCGTGGACCTGGAGGCTACCGCACCCGGCCCGTGCAGCGTTCACGAACCCGGAGATGGCGCCACGCCTCTCCTCCTGCTGGGACGAGAGGGCGAGGGGCGTGGCATTCCACGGCGAATGCCACGCCCCGTTTTGAGGAGCAAACGTCGCCTTCTGCGACGATTAACCGCAGGCCTTACCGGTTGACACAGGACCCTTTAGTGGGGCTGCCTTGCCACTTACAGCTTGGATCGTTGTTGCAGTCCGTCTTGTTGCCGTAGACGGAACAATTCACCTGCTCCTGGCAGTCCGCATCCGGCGGGGTCCCGTTGGTGTCGGTCTCGCCGTCGCAGTCGTTGTCGAGGCCGTCGCTGCAAGTGGGGTCACCAAACGGCCCTTCGGTGTCCGGCGTGCCCGGTGTGCAGGAATCCACGGTCGCACCGTCCACGCAGACCAGTTGGCCGGTAGAACCACACTCGCCGATGCCGCAGGTGGTGTCCGTCGGAACATAGTCGTCATCCGGAACACCGTCGCAGTCCTCGTCGACCCCGTTACAGTTGGTATCCGGCCCGGTGGGCGTGCAGCCGTCGCAATCCGGATCCGCGTTGTCGATGAAACCGTCACAGTCGTTGTCGACACCGTCCTGGCAGGAGACCTCGGGATCCTCCGTTGGGGTACATACCGGCGGTTGACCCCATTCGACCGTGGCCATGACGACCGGCGGCACCATCTTGTAGTCGCCGTTGACCATCTGCACGCCTGTGATGGGATCCCCGGTGCTCTTGACGACATCGGCGTTGAGCCAGGCGTCCATCATGTTGTTGCCCTCTTGGGCAAGGAAGACGTTCTGCTCGTTGTTGGCCCTCTGTAGGAACAGCACGTACTCCCAACTCGTGCCCTGGTAGAGCAGGTCGATAGTGGCATAGACCGCGCCGCCGGGTGGGCTCAGCAAGACGTCGTCCGCATACTCATAGGTATCGCCCGCCCTGCTATAACGCGTTTCGGGCACCGGCAGCGCGTTGCGCCGCTTGGCCTCGGCATAGCTCATGTTGTACGGCGGGATGCGGTTGTCGGAGGACACGTAGTTGTTGAGCGCGAAGTGGAACGTGTTGTGATAGGGACCCGAGCAGTCCGGTGATGCATCGGCCAGGAACTGGCTGACCGTACAGTCCGGCAGACCCGATACGCGGTCGTAGCTGAGGGCGAAATTCGGGCCGTGCAGGGCCTGCACGATACCGGCCCATTCTTTGGTGATCGCGTAATGCGCCTCGTAGATCTCCGTGTTGGTGCCATCGAGATCGAGGATCGTCTCCACCGTATCATCGACCAGGCCATCACCGTCGAGGTCAACCGTCAATGAGCCGTACTCGCCATCTTCCCCGACCAGGTTGCCCTGGTCATCGTACCACTTGATGTTCAGCCACATGCGGCGGCCTTCCGGGTAGCCGGTAATCAGCTTGTGGCCGGTCAGGTTGGTGATCGTGACGGTGTTGCCGGTGACTGACAGCGCTGCGGCCTCGGTAAGGTGCTTGACGGCACGCTCCTGCCCCAGGTCCATCGCCGCCAGTTGGACACCGCTCAGACCGTCGCCGAGACGCAGGGTGCCGGCACCATCCTGGTACTGTGCCATGCTGGCAAACCAGTAGTTGCCGCCGGTGTGGTCGTGGCGCGGCAGGTCCTGCCGGATCTTCACATTCCTCTTGTTGCAGCCGGGCCCGATGGTCGGACGCATGTGGCAGCTCTGGCAGGTGAAGTAACGGGGTGTCCCGTCCCAGTAGTTGCCACCCGTGCCGGCAAGCAGTGCGGCCTGGTAGGTGACTTCCAGCGAGCCGCCGGCGACCTTCAGATCATCCGGTAGGACGCCGGGGTTGTTGAAGTCGGAGACCAGTGTTTCCCACAGCGCGCTGGATTTGTACTCGCTGAAGGTGCGCTCGACGATGCCGAAGGCGTAGGGCGGGTTGTTGAAGGCCGCCTTGTCCTCGATCTCGCCGCTGAGGCAGCCGCCGTTGGGGAGGAGGACCGCGTCCGGGCCGTCACAAGGGAAATCGTGGCTCGAAGCCGGGACGGGCGCGCCGGGCTGTGCACCGTGGTTGCCCGCCAGGTCACCGACGGCGGAGTTGGAGACGTCATGGCAGGTGCCGCAGAAATCGGGGTCGCGGTGCCACGCCGACTGCTGCCACTGGTGGCGCGCATCGGCGTCACCGTAGGGACCCAGCTTCTCGTTGACCTGCGGCCACAGGGAGAGCATGCCGCTTCCGTAGTAGCCTTCGATGTTGTTTGGATCGGTGCAGCACAACTGGGGGAATTCCGCACACAGGACTGGATCCTCAGTCTTGCAGTCATTGGCTACGAACGGGAAATTCATTTCCCCAAGGTATTCGGAATTGTCCGTATCGGTCGACGCGTGGCAGGTGTCGCAGTCGATGCCGTCGTCATCCGAGGCGGCGAGGCCGGAACCGTCGGTTGGTGTGGAACGTCCGCCATACCAGCCACCGGCGCTGTGGCAGCGGATGCAGAGGTCGCCGGCGCCGTCGAAGTCCTGCTCGGCAACGGCCAGCGTGGCCCAGAACACCGGGTCGCGTCCGGCGTTACCCATGGCCGCGCCGCGCCAGCCGGTGGCGGGCTCGGCCCCCGGGTCGACTGCGTTGTAACCGGAATGACAGTTGTCGCACTTGTCCGGCGACTCGAAGTTACCGACTTCGCCTGGCTGAGTGCCCGGCATCATGATTTCGTTGGGCACCACGTCTGCCGCGTGGGCGACGGAGAGGCCCAGTGCTGCCAACAAGAGACATTGAGCTAGAACGTATAGTTTGAGCGGTTTCATGGTGTCGCTCCCCCCTCTGGCCCCGGCGCGGGACCTGAGAATGGTTGTCACAGTCGCAGCATGGGCGCTGCGCACCGGGGTCGTCGTCAGACCATCATTGCTGCCCTCCTTCTTGACGTTCCCCGGGATCCGGCCCGGGGGGAAGAGGGGGCTGCCTGGGGGCACGCAACACATGCCAAGAGGCATACAGGCGCTCGATTACCCCCGCTTCTCCCAAGCGGGGTGTAGGGCCTGCGGTGTCTGTTGGGCACCACACAGCCACTCCCTCACCGGATGACTGACTACGTATGACGTCCTGTCCCAAGGACGGGAAGGGGCCGACCCTCCCGTGGTCCCCAGTCGTATGGGGCCAACTTTTATGGAGCCGCCGGCGGCCCCGAGGGTTCAAAAAAATCCGGGTTCGCCGGGAGCTTCGGCGGCGCCCCTAGGAATGATCTTCTGGACAGCTCGGGTGCCCGTCGTCTGGGCCTTAGGCGCTCTCGCGAGCTATTGCCCGTCCGCTGGTTGACCGTGCCCGGCCGGGCTGAGCACCCGCGGTGCAAACCGTTTTGACTCAACCGGTTGCGGGGTTGCCGGCCGTGGACCGGTCATCGTGTGCTCTCTCGGGGAGCACTCTCCGCTCGGGGCCGGCGGTGCATCATGGCTGGCGTCGGTGTTGTGCGCGGTGCCCGGGAGAGGCGATGCCGCAGGAACTGGGAGGACATTCGGGCCGGACGCCGGGGTGATCACCCCGGCGTCCGGCCCGTGTTTTGGTGCCTACGTCTGATGCCTAGCGGTTGGCGCCCGGCAGCATCGGGCACTCGAAGTAGAAGTCGGCGTGCTCGAGGATGATGTGGCCGAGGTCCACGTGGTCCAGCACTTCCTCCGCACTGGTGAGCTCGAAGTTGACCTCGCCGTCACCGTCCGGATCGTGGACCATCATTCCCATGTCCGTGAATATCGCCCGGACCACGGACCAGCGGCCGCCGTTGAAGTCGCGGTCGCCCGGGGCGGATTCGGAAATCGCGCGCTGGCCGGTCAGGCCGCTCATCTGGAAGTTGTAGAGGGTGTCGGTGGTGCCCTCCGGAGGGTCTTTGAACTCCGTGGGCGTGCCGACGGTGCCGTACAGCTCGCCGTGGGACCAGATGGCCGCCTCCGCGCGCAGGGGTCCCTTGGCATTGGCGGCGGTGGGCACGATCAGGGCGAGCAGGGAAAACATCGCCAGCGTGGTGATCAGTTTTGATTTCATGGACATTCTCCTTTTTTGGGGGTGATGAGTCGATTCCGCCGGGCCTGACGGCGATGGCGGTGCACGGGAGGGTGTGAAGGTGAAGGGCAAGGGCTCCGCTCCTGGCGGTGCTCCGGCGGCCGGCGCCGGTGTCGTTTGGTTTCGCGGTCGCCGTTTGCCGGGGCAAACCGGACGACGAAGCCAACCTTACCCAGCCTCTTTAAAGAGCGAATAAAGGCTCTATAAAGATTTGGTAAAGACCGGGTCGACCCGGCCGCGGCTCACGCCGGCAGGGTGAACCACACCCGGGTCTCCCCCCCCGAGCTGGCGGCGCCGACCGAGCCGCCGTGGGCCTCGGCCAGCTCCTTGACGATCGCCAGGCCGATGCCGGCGCCGCCCAGGTCGCGGGACCGAGATTTGTCGCCGCGGTAAAAGCGCTCGAAGATGAACGGCAGGTCCGCCGCGGCGATGCCGTCGCCGCTGTTCGCCATGGTCACTCGAACACCGTCCGGGAGCCGTTCGAGGTGAACCGTGACCTCCCCGCCGGCCGGCGTGTACTGCCACGCGTTCTCCGCCAGGTTCCCCACCATCTGAGCGACCTTGTCCCGGTCGGCCGTCACCCGCTCGGTGTCCAGCGCGCCCACGACCTGCGGGGTGATGTCCTTGTCGCGGAAGCGCAGGCGGTAAGGTTCCAGGACCTCGTCCACCAGCTCGGATAGCATAACCGGTTGACGTCGCAGGTGAGCCCGGGCGGCGTCGGCCTTGGCGAGCTGCAGCAGGTCTTCCGCCAGGCGCACCAGCCGGAGGATCTCCTGCTGGAGAATGGCGAAGGTCTCGGCAGAGGGAGGCAGGACGCCGTCGCTCAGGGCCTCCAGGTAGCCGCGGACATTGGTCAAGGGGGTACGGAGCTCGTGGGCGACGTCCGCGACCATGGCCTTACGTAGCTGCTCCACCCGTTCCAGGCTGTTCGACATGCGGTTGAAGGCGTCTGCGAGCTGGCCGATCTCGTCGCCGGAGTCCACCGGGACGCGCACGGCGAAATTGCCGGCGGCCACCTCGCGGGTGACGTCGGCCATCCGAGACAGAGGCTGCAAGACCTTGCGCGTCAGCATGAAGCTGGAGACCCCGGCGAGGGCCACGGCGGCGAGGCTCGCCCAGATAAGGTAGCGGTGGACCGCATCGAGGAACATCTCCTGGGTCTCGGTGGGGGAGATGTCGTACTTGTCCATCAACACCATGAAATAGTCGGCCGCCAGGTAGTCGATGGCCAGCCACATCACCACGATCACCAGGGCGATGACCGGGATGTGGATGCCCAGGAGCTTCCAGATCAGGCGGTTGCGCATGGCACCCTCGATCACGCCCCGATCGCTTCGGCGAGACGGTAGCCGATGCCGCGCACCGTCGAGATGTACTGCGGCGTCGAGGGGTCCGGCTCGATCTTGCGGCGCAGCTTTCCGATGTGGACGTCGATCACGCGGTCCACAACCACGTCGCCAGGGCCGTTGATGTGGTCGAGCAGCTCGTCTCGGGAGAAGACCCGGCCGGGCCGTGTCATCAAGGTCTGTAGCAGCTTATATTCCGACGGCGTCAACGCCACGGGTCGACCATTCCGGGTGACGGTGTGCCGTTCAGTGTCCAGCACCAACCCGTCGCAGGAGAGCACGGTCTGTCGAGCCGGCGAAGCCCCGCGGGTACGACGTAGGATTGCCTTGACCCGCTCCAACAGCTCGCGGGGGCTGAACGGCTTCGCCACGTAGTCGTCCGCTCCCAGGGAGAAGCCGACGATCCGATCCACTTCGTCCCCCCGGGCGGTGAGCATCAGCACGGGAACTTCGGAGAAGCTCCGCAAGGTCCGGCACACCTCGCGTCCGTCGAGCTTGGGGAGCATGAGGTCGAGGATCACGAAGATCGGCCGGTGTCGACGTGCCAGCTCCAGGCCCTGCTTGCCATCGTAGGCGATCAACGTGGCGAATCCTTCGCGCTCCAGGTAGGTCGCCACCAGCGACGCTGTGTTGCGATCGTCCTCGACGATCAAGATTGCCTCTTGCGGGTTGATCCGGCTCATGGTCGTTTCCCCTCGAGATTGGGACGTCGGATTGCTTCGCCCGCCGTAATCCGGCCGCCGGCACGGACGGGCCTGCCCTACGCCGACCGAGAAGCAACTCCTACGCCAGGGCAGGGGCATGCCGACGAGACCCCGCCGAATCATGGGATAACAGCCACTTACGGCTGTGTCGAAGATCGGTGAGGACGATCCCCGCGACGCGGTGCCGCGATCGCGTCGACCGAATCGACGGACGGAGTCTTGGCGCACGCCTCGTGCGTCGCCCGAGCGGTCCACCTTCCTTGAACAGCAGTCCTGTAGTCGAGCCCGCATTTCTCACCACGGATCGAATGTCCCCGCGCAACGGCCCGCACCCCCTGGCCCACCTCGTCCGAAGTCGACAGGCCCCAAGTCTGCCTGCGGCCTCGGACTTGCGGGCCCACCAGGATCTACGGCCATTTGCACGGGCTCGCGACGACCTGCGGTGAGAAAGCGGACTAGGGGGGAGGTCGGTCGGCGCGGATGTTCACCGCATACACCGCCGACGATCCCCCGATGTGGGCTAGCGCGCGGCGGCTGGTTACCCTGACGGCCATGGCATGGACTCGCGAGGAGATCGACGACCGGCTGAACCGCCAGCTCGAACCGGTTCTTTCGTCGCGCCGCACCACGGCACAGGTGACTGATGTGGTGTGCTCCCTGCACGCGGCGCAGCGGGAACGGGTACTGGCGCTGTTCGACGTGGCGGTGGCGAGCAACGAGGAGATCGGCTACCAGTTCCTCCTCAACGTGCCGGAGGCGATCGTCAAGCGTGGGCCGCACGGTCTGCACGGATGGTTGCTAGAGGCACTGGATCGGTACGACCAGGGTGGCATGTACCCCGCGGTGCAGTATCTCAATGGGATCTGCCGGGAACAGCGCTTCGCCGGCGCCCAGAACCACAAGGCGGTGCGTCTCGACGACGTGGCACGGGTGCTGGAGACCTACGTCAACGGCCTGAGCCGGCGGCGGTTGTTGGTCGACGCGGGGGAGGCGGCGTTCACCGACGGCGAGACCCTGTTCCTCCCGAGCCAGCTCGACGTGTTCCCCGCGGTGGAGGACAACTTCCGGCTGTACAAGGTGATGGTGACCCTGCAGTGGGCCCAGCTTGCGAATGCGACGTTTCGCCTGCGCCTGACGGAGGTTGGCTGGTCGGCGGCCGCTGGTATCGATTCGGTGGATGACCTCGGTGGGCTGGAGGCGTTTCTGACGCTGTTTCCGGACCCGGAGCTGGCGGCGCACCTCTTTCTCCTTGCCGAGGGGGTGCGCCTGGAGGCGTGGCTCGGTGGCGAGCTGCCCGGGTTGGCGCGGGTCCTGGGCGAGGTGAAGCAGGCACTGGCGCAGATGCGGCCGGCGGTCGACGGCCTAAGACCGCGTGCAGCCTTCTTCGACGAGCTGAGCCGCTGGTTTCTGCGGGGCTCGGTACCGAGGACCGGCGGCAACGGTGCGGGCTTGGTCGACGAGGCTACCAGGCACCTCGCGACCCTGCGGGCCGCGGGCGCCACGGTGGAGGTGAGCGCCGCGGTCGTCGCTGCGCTCTATCCGTCGGTCGCGGGTCTCGCCGGTAGCGAGCTACCACCACCCGTGCCATATCTCGGCGAGCTGCGGCCGGCGCAGGTAGCGACCACCTTGCGGCGCCTGCGGCTGAGAGAGCGGCACGCCTTCCGTAACGCGATAGCGCGCCTGGTTGGGGAGCGGCCGGACGATGTAGAGGCGGGGGAGATCGAGCTGCGCCCGATGGCGGATGGACAAGATCCACGGCCGGTGCGGAGCGCTGAGCCACCGCCGGAGGACATCGCGTTTCAGCTCTGGGTGGACGGCCGGCCGCTGGAGATCCCCGGGGATCTTCAGTCCCTCATCCACACCATCATCGACGACCTGGGCGAAATCCCGCCGGAGTATCTGGTCGCGGGGGGCAATGCCCCGGGTTACGCGATGGCGGAGCGCGGCGAGGAGTCTCCGGGGCGCGTCGATGCGACGGCAGGCCACGTGTACGACGAGTGGGACTACCGCCGCGGCAGCTACCGCAAGCGGTGGTGCGTGGTGCAGGAGCGACCCACCGCGGCATCCGCGGAGCCGGCGGTGGAACGGGCCCTGGCGAAGCATGCCGGGGTAGTCACCACCCTGCGTCGCCAGTTCGAGATGCTGCGCACCGAGGAGCGGTGGCTTCGCCGCCAGCGCTACGGGACCGATATCGACCTGGACGCGGTGGTCGAGGCGGTGGCCGACGCGCGTGCCGGGATCGAGCCGGACGATCGCCTCTTCTCGAGGGTCCAGCGGGCCGAACGCAATATCGCCGTCGCCTTCCTGGTGGACATGAGCGGATCGACCAAGGGCTGGATCAACCAGGCCCAGAAGGAGTCCCTCGCCCTGCTGTGCGAAGCCCTCGAGGTCCTCGGTGACCGGTACGCGATCTTCGGCTTCTCCGGCATGACGCGCCTGCGGTGCGAGTTCTTTACCATCAAGCAGTTCGATCAACCCTATGACGAAGGGGTGCGAATGCGGATTGCCGGCATCGAGCCCCAGGACTACACGCGGATGGGGCCGGCGATCCGGCACACCACACGGCTCCTGGCGGCGGTCGAGGCGCGGACCCGGCTGTTGATCACCCTTTCGGACGGCAAGCCCGACGACTGGGACCACTACCGCGGCGCCACCGGGATCGAGGACACCCGCCGCGCCCTCATCGAGGCGAAGCGCCGGGAGATCCATCCGTTCTGTATCACCATCGACCATGAGGCCCACGACTACATCCCGCACATGTACGGCGCCGTGAACTACTGTCTGGTGGAGGACGTACGGACCCTGCCGCGCAAGATCCCCGAGGTATATCGGAGGCTCACTACGTGAGCGGGGTGGGGGATGGGGATGGTTGGCCGCGGTGCGGCCAGCGAATCTCTTCCCTGCGGCTCTTCCCGACAAATTCATCTGGCCGCGTAGCGGCCATCTACCCCCTAGCCCCCAGCCCCTAACCCCTCGTCCCTAAAAAAGGCGGGACGTGCGACGCACGCCCCGCCTTTTTGATGGTTGCGGGGGGAGGATTTGAACCTCCGACCTTCGGGTTATGAGCCCGACGAGCTACCGGACTGCTCCACCCCGCGTCAGGGGGGCGCAGTATAAGTAGCGGCCTTCGGCTGTCAAGCGATCCGCCGTGATGGGACTCGCCCCGCGGCGGCGGGACCTCGCGTGCGATGTATGGACAAAATCGGCTGCTCGGCTGGACCTTCATGAGGAGGCGGCCGGCAAAGAGTAGGGTGAATTTGCCGTCTCGACGACGCCCGCGGGTTCACGAAGCGGACACCGCATGCGCCGCGCTGCGGGCGAAGATCGGGCCATTGAGAATGAGTATCTCGGCGACAGAAAAGGTCCGTGCTTTCGGGGAACGGGGCGGCCCGAAACGCCTTGACCACTCACGGGGGCGTAGATAATGTTCCCCGCCGCTCGCACCTCGCCGGTGACGCTTAGAGGGTTGGATCACCGTAGAATTCGTTCTTACCGGAGACACGGTCGGGTGCAGCGTCCTGCAACAGGAGCTTTGCCGCAACGATCAGTGTCACCAGTTTTCCTCTGCGAAAGACTTTCGGAACGCGACACCTAACCCCCAAGGAGAGCAAGCATGCCTACCTTCGTGATGACCGAGAAGTGCGACGGCTGTAAGGGCCAGGACCGGACCGCGTGCATGTACATCTGCCCGCACGATCTGATGAAGCTCGACAAGACCCTCAACAAGGCCCTCAACCAGGAGCCTGACAACTGCTGGGAGTGCTACTCCTGCGTCAAGATCTGCCCGCAGCAGGCCATCGAGGTGCGTGCCTACCAGGATATCGTCCCCATGGGCGCCCAGGTCATCCCGATGCGCTCGTCGGACTCCATCATGTGGACCATCAAGTTCCGCAGCGGCGAGACCAAGCGCTTCAAGTTCCCGATCCGTACCACCCCCGAGGGCTCCATCGACCCCTACGGCGGCAAGCCGGCGGCCGGCGACATCGAGGACGAGTGCTTCTTCACGGAGGAAGCCGGCTCCCTGCCGCAGATGGGCTAAGCCCCGCGGCTTGACTCAAACGCGCATTAACCCTCACCTGGGAAGGAATATCGCATGTCTGACGAGGCCGTATCTGTTCACGATCTGGAAGAGGCCCATTTCTGTCACAACCCCAATATCGTCGAGATGGAGACCGATCTCTTGCTGGTCGGCGGCGGCATGGGCTGTTGCGGCGCGGCCTACGAGGCGGTGCGCTGGGCCGGCGACGACGTGAAGATCCTGCTGGTCGACAAGGCCGCCATGGATCGGTCCGGCGCCGTCGCTCAGGGGCTCTCCGCCATCAACACCTACCTCGACGACCAGGAACCCGCCGACTACGTGCGGATGGTCGCCAACGACCTGATGGGCATCGTGCGCGACGACCTGATCTTCGACGTCGGCCGTCACGTCGATGATTCGGTGAAGCTCTTCGAGGAGTGGGGTCTACCCGTATGGAAGCAGCCGGGCGACGAGGACAAGTCGCTGCGCGAGGGTGGCAAGCCGGTCCGCTCGGGCAAATGGCAGATCATGATCAACGGTGAGTCCTACAAGACCATCGTGGCGGAGGCGGCCAAGAAGGCCCTCGGGATGGACAACATCATCGAGCGCTGCTTCATCGTGAAGCTCCTCCTCGACGATGCCAAGGACAACCAGATCGCGGCGGCGGTCGGCTTCTCGGTGCGCGAGAACAAGATCTTCATCATCAAGTGCAAGGCGATGGTGTTGGCCTGCGGTGGCGCGGTGAACATCTTCCGCCCACGTTCGGTGGGTGAGGGCATGGGCCGTGCGTGGTATCCCGTGTGGAACGCCGGCTCCACCTACACCATGGCCGCCCAGGTGGGTGCCGAGCTCACCATGATGGAGAACCGCTTCGTGCCGTGCCGCTTCAAGGACGGCTACGGGCCGGTCGGCGCCTGGTTCCTGCTCTTCAAGTCGAAGGCAGTCAACGCTTACGGCGAGGACTACCTGGTCAAGAACCATGACATGCTGGAGCAGTATCCGCCCTACGGCCTCGCCAAGGTCCCGGCGACCTGCCTGCGTAACCATCTCATGATGAAGGAGATGAAGGACGGGTTCGGGCCGATCTACATGGATACGCCCACGGCTCTCGCCAAGCTGGCGGAGACCATGGACGCCAAGCAGATCAAGCACCTCGAGGCCGAGGCGTGGGAGGACTTCCTAGATATGTGCATCGGGCAGGCCGGCCTGTGGGCGGGCATGAACATCAAGCCGGAGGAGTCTCCCTCCGAGCTGATGCCCACCGAGCCCTACCTCCTAGGCTCCCACTCCGGCTGTTGCGGTATCTGGACCGCCGGTCCGTCCGACATTTCTCCGCCGGAGTGGACGTGGGGCGATGGTTCGTGGGAGAGCCGTGGTGAGGCTCCGAGCGGCAAGACCTACAACCGCATGACCACGGTCAACGGGCTGTTCACCTGCGGCGATGGCGTCGGTGCCTCGGGCCACAAGTTCTCTTCCGGCTCCCACGCGGAAGGCCGGATCGCAGGCAAGAACGCCGTGCGCTGGATCAAGGACCATCCGGACTTCAACCCGACGATCCACACCGACAAGGAGCAGCTGGCGCGCGACATCTACCTGCCGTTCCACAACTACGAAGAGCACAAGAACTACACCACCGATCCGGCGATCAACCCGCACTACATCCGTCCCAAGATGCTCATGTTCCGGTTGAACAAGATCATGGACGAGTATGTTGCGGGTGTAGCGACCTGGTACATGACCAGCGCTAAGATGATGGAGCGTGGCCTGGAGCTCCTGACCATGCTCAAGGAGGACTCCCTGAAGATGGCTGCCAAGGATCTCCACGAGCTCCTGCGGTGCTGGGAGAACTACCACCGGATCTGGACCGCCGAGGCGCATCTGCGACACATCTACCACCGGCAGGAGACCCGCTACCCGGGCTTCTACTACCGGTCGGATTGCCCGCAGCTCGACGAGGAGAACTGGAAGGTGTTCGTGAACTCCCGGTTTGATCCCAAAACCGGCGAGTGGACGTGCTTCAATCGCGAGCACAAGGATCTGGTGCCGAAGGGCTAGGTTTCGGCATTCGGCATTCGCGATTCGCTTTGAGACAAAAAACCCCCGCGGTCGTTGCCGCGGGGGTTTTTTTGTCTCGCTAATGGCTGGTGAGTCGTTAAGCCACCGCATTGGGTATTTTTTAACGTTGATCGGAACGCATCCGTACCGGCATACTTCGCCTCCTGGTTGTGACCCGGAGCCGAGCGCCGGCGGTGCCAACGAGGCGTGGGTCGCCAGCTCTATTTTCTCGCCTGGGAGAAGAGCCTTATGGCTACCGTGACCACCGAGCCTGCCCCGATTCTCGTGATCGGCGGAGGAATCGCCGGGCTCACCGCCGCCAACGAGGCGGCCGAGACCGGCAATCGTGTGATTATCGTCGAGAAGGAGCCGTACCTTGGGGGGCGGGCGATCCGTCTCGCCAAGTACTTCCCGAAGCTCTGTCCGCCGTACTGCGGTTTCGAGATCAACCTGAGGCGTATCAAGCAGAATCCCGACGTTACGGTCCATACCCTCGCGCAGGTCGAGGGTATTCAAGGCCAGCCGGGCGATTACACGGTTACGATTCGCAAGGAGCCGCGCTACGTCAACCAACGCTGTACGGCATGCGGCGACTGCGTTCCGGTGTGTCCCGAGGAGCGCCCCAACGACTTCAACTACGGGATGGACACCACGAAGGCGATCTACCTGCCACACGACATGGCGTTCCCCATGAAATACGCCCTCGACATGGTGGCGTGTCAGGGCAGCTCGTGTAACAAATGCGTAGAGGTCTGCCAGTACGACGCGATTGACCTCGCGATGCAAGCCGAGACCATACAGGTCAAGGTGGCGGCGGTGGTCGTCGCGACGGGCTGGAAGCCGTACGACCCGAGCCGTATGGACAATCTCGGATTCGGTAGCCACCCCGACATCCTCAGCAACGTGATGTTCGAGCGTCTGGC
>JASFUG010000020.1:0-18291 GCA_050050395.1 Nitrospirota bacterium | reverse complement strand
CACCGCGAACCTGAGGATCCTCGACGACCGCCGCAAGACGATCGCCACCGTGATCCGCGAGGGCTGCGCCGCGTCCCGTCCGGTTGACGAGGATGGCACCGCGCTGGCGCCCGGGTTGCGGCTCGTACCGGTCAGGGGTTACGCGGCCGCGGCAGGCGATGTTCGCGCGGTCCTCGAGGGTGATCTCCAGCTACGGCCCGACACGGGAGACGAGCTGAAGCGGGTCCTCGCCTCCATCGGCCGCACGCCCGGCGACTATTCATCCAAGCTCGACCTGCACCTCGACCCGGAGATGGCGGCCGCCGAGGCCACCCGCCTCATCCACAAGCGGCTCCTGGCGACCATGCATGCCAACGAGGTGGGCGTCCGGCAGAACCTCGACGAGGAGTTTCTCCACGACTTCCGGGTCGCCTCGCGCCGCGCCCGCTCGGCCCTGGCTCAGATCAAGGCGGTCTTCCCGGAAGAGATCGTCGACCACTATCGCAAAGAGCTGTCGTGGCTCGGCTCGGTCACCGGCCCGGTCCGGGACCTGGACGTCTATCTGGGCAACATGGACGGTTACCGCGCCAGCCTGCCCGAAGAGACACGCGATGCCCTCGCGCCGCTCCAGGCCTTCCTCGAGGCCCGCCACGCGACGGAGCACGGCCGCCTGGTGGAGGCCCTGGGATCGTCCCGTTACCGCGAGCTGATCGACGGGTGGCAGCGCTTCCTCGATCGGCCCCGGAACAAGGGCCGCGCCCCCGCCAATGCGGCACGCCCGATCTCCGAGGTCGCCTCGGAGCGGATCTGGCGCGTCTATCGTCGGGTGTTGAAGGACGGACACGCGATCGGCCCCGAAAGCCCGGCCACGGCCCTGCACCGCCTGCGCATCGACTGCAAGAAGCTGCGCTATCTCATGGAGTTCTTCCGCAGCCTCTATGACACCGAGACGATCGAGCAGCTCATCGACTCCCTCAAGAGGCTCCAGGACAACCTCGGCGACTTCAACGACTGTACGGTCCAGCAAGAGACCTTGCGCGATCTCGCCCGGCAGATGGCCGAGGAAGACGGCATGCCGGTGGAGACCTATCTCGCAATGGGGCACCTGCTGGCGTTGCTGGAAGAGCGTCAGGCACGGGAGCGAGCGCGATTCGCCGAGCAATTCGCGCAGTTCTCCGCAGACGAGCACCGGCAGCGCTTCCGGCGCCTGTTTGCCCCCCCTGGCGAGGCGGCGCGATGAAGGTCATCGCCACCTACAACATCAAGGGCGGCGTCGGCAAAACGGCCACGGCGGTGAATCTCGCCTACCTGGCAGCGATGGACGGCTACCGCTGCCTGCTGTGGGACCTCGACCCGCAGGGCGCCGCCACTTTCTATTTCCGCATCAAGGCCAAGGTGAAGGGTGGTGGGCGACGCCTGTTTCGTGGCAAGTCCGACCTGGAGTCGTTGATCCGCGGCACGGACTTCGAGGGGCTCGACCTCTTGCCGGCCGACTTCTCCTACCGCCACATGGACCTCACCCTGGGCAAGACAAAGAAGCCCCTGAAGCAACTGAAGAAGCTCCTGCGACCACTGCGGGGGGAGTACGACCTGGTGTTTCTCGACTGCGCACCGAGCATCTCCCTTGCGTCGGAGAACATCTTCGCCGCCGCCTCTGTGCTCCTCGTGCCGACCATCCCCACGCCCCTCTCCCTGCGCACCCTGAAGCAGCTCCGGCGCCACCTGCACACCCACGGCCCGAAGGACACCCTCCTCCTGCCGTTCTTCTGCATGGCTGACTGGCGGCGATCGCTCCATCGTCAGATCGCCGCGGAGGCCGATGGCGAGCTATTCGTGTTGCGTACCGAGATCCCTTACTCGAGCCTGGTGGAGCAGATGGGCATCCGCCGTGCGCCCCTCTCGACCTATGCCCGGAGCAGCACCCCGGGCCGTGCCTACGCCGCCCTGTGGAGCGAGGTGGCGGCAATGATCGGTTTGCGGCAAGCTCGCTCCACACCGGCGATGCCGTATCCTCTGGATGAGCCTCAGCCAAGTTGATCCCGACGCCCCATGCCGACCCGACCCCGAAATAGCACCCGGCAGCGCACCGTCTCCGTGCCGGCGAGTCGCCCTCCGGCCAAGGACGGGCGCCGCCGTGTGCCGGCGGTCTCCGCGCCCGATCCACCGATGACCCAGCAGACCGCCGCGGACGACGGGAAACCCGCGGGCCTGCTGCCCTCCCCCGCCGAGATCCGCTCGCCGGAGCTGTATCTCAACCGCGAGCTCACCTGGCTGGACTTCACCCGGCGAGTCTTGCACGAGGCCATCGACGAACGGACGCCGCTGCTCGAGCGCATCAAGTTCGTGGCGATCGTCAGTGCCAACCTCGACGAGTTTTTCATGAAGCGCATCGGGGGCCTGAAGCAGCAGGTCGGCGCCGGCGTCCACGATCTCACCGTCGACGGGCGCACACCCCACCAGCAGCTCGCCGAGTGCCACCGGGAGGTACGGGAGATCGAGGCCGAGAAGGAGGCGCTGCTGCGCGTGCTGATCGACAAGCTCCACGAGCACGACATCCACATCCTGACCTACGACGCGCTCGAAGAGGAGGAGCGCCAGCAGGTCCGCGAGCACTACGTGACGAACATCTTCCCCCTGGTGACGCCCCAGGCGGTGGACCCGGCACATCCCTTCCCGTTCATCTCCAACCTGTCCCTCAATCTCTTCATCACCCTGCGCTATCCGGGCGACGTCGACACCTCGCTGGCGCGGGTGAAGGTGCCAGTCGGGGCCAACATCCCGCGCTTCCTGCCGGTCGGTCACGGCCACCGCCTCGTGCCCCTGGAAGAGGTGATGTCCCACAACCTCGACCTGCTCTTCCCGAAGATGACCATCGAGCAATGCGAGCTGTTCCACGTGACCCGCAACGCCAACACCGAGCGCAACGAGGAGGACGCGGACGACCTCCTGGCGATGATCGAGTCCGAGGTACGACAGCGGCGCTTCGCGCCGATCGTGCGCATGGTGGTGGCGGAGAACATGGACCCGACCCATCGCGGCATGGTCGCCGCCGAGCTGTTGCTCACCGATGACGCCGACGTCTTCGAGACCGACGGCATGATGGGCATGCGCGACCTGTTCGAGATCGCCGCCCTCGACATCCCGGAGCTGCACGATCCACCGCACCACCCGACCGATCACCACCGACTGGTCCACGAGCAGAACATCTTCCACGGCATCCGCCGGGTGAAGTCGATCCTGCTACAACACCCCTACGAGTCGTTCTCCACCTCGGTCGAGCGGTTCCTGTGGGAGGCGAGCCAGGACCCCAAGGTGCGCGCCATCAAGATGACCCTGTATCGGACGTCACGGCGGTCCAAGGTCATCGACTACCTGATCGAGGCGGCCCAGAACGGCAAGCAGGTGGCCGTGGTGGTGGAGCTCAAGGCGCGCTTCGACGAGACCGCCAACATCCGCTGGGCGAACCAGCTCGAAGAGGCCGGCATCCACGTCACCTACGGGGTGGTGGGGCTCAAGACCCACTGCAAGGTGATCCTGGTGGTGCGCCAGGACTACAACGGCCTGCGCCGCTACGCGCACATCGGCACCGGCAACTACCACGCGGAGACCGCCCGCCTGTACTGCGATCTCGGCATCCTCACCAGCGACGATCTGATCGGCCGGGACCTCACCGAGCTGTTCAACTACCTCACCACCGGCTACACGCCGACCCGGGACTACAAGAAGATCCTTCCCTCCCCCAAGGTCCTGAAGAGTACCCTGCTCGCCAAGATCCAGCGCGAGATCGAGCACCATGCCGACGGCGGCCACGGCCTCATCCAGTTCAAGCTGAACGCCCTGGAGGACGTGGATATCACCCAGGCCCTCTACCAGGCGGCAAAGGCGGGGGTGCGCGTCGACCTCGTCGTCCGCGACACGTGCCGCCTGCGGCCCGGCATTCCGGGGATCTCCGAGAACGTGCGCGTGGTGAGCATCGTCGGGCGCTTCCTGGAACACAGCCGCGTCTACTTCTTCGCCAACGGCGGCAAGCCGGAGTACTTCATCGGTTCCGCCGACGCGATGAAGCGCAACCTGGAGCACCGGGTCGAGGTGGTGGTGCCGGTGGAAGACCCCCGCCTCCAGGCCGACCTGCGCGCCATCCTCGACGCGCAGCTCACCGATCAGCGCAGCGCCTGGGAGATGCAGAGCGACGGCAGCTACGTCCAGCGCCAGCCACCGAGGCCGGACGCGCCGGGTAGCCAGCAGGTGCTGATCCGCCTGGCCGAGCGCCGTACGCGTTATGCCACGCGCCTGCGCAAGCGCCGCCTGCAAGGCCCGAGCAGCCGGCGGACGCGGCGTTGAGGCGCCGGCGAAGCGGTTTCAGACGTCGTGCCGTAGGTGCGAATTCCCTCGCACGACACCGGGAGATCGGGCAACAGGATGTCGGCCGAATGAATTGGGCCCTACGTATTGGCCCGTGATCCCCCGTGGAAACGCCCAATCATCGGCGGGAGATGCGGCTAGTCCAGGTCCCGCGGCCGGGTGATCGAAACCAGGCGCGCCGCCGCCATGATCAACCCCTGCCAGTCGTCCGGCATCTCCAGGATCGCCACGGCCGCCGTCGGGAGCAGCTTGCCGCCCGGCGGGATCGCCACATCGCCCGCCGCCAGGTAGGCCACCAGCTCCTCGAGACCGGGGTTGTGTCCCACCACCATCACCCGGGAGGCGTCGGCCGGGCACGCCGCCAGCACCGCCAGCAGGTCCTCGACGTCCGCCAGGTAGATCTCCGGGTAGAAGGAGATCGCGGCCTCCTTCAGCCCCGCGGCGCGGCACACGCGCACCGCCGTCTGGCGCGCCCGCTCCGCCGGCGAGCTTGCCACGTGGTCCGGTACCAGCCGCTCAGCGCGCAGCCACTTCCCCATGCGCTTCGCTGCACGCCGGCCGCGCTGGGCCAGGGGCCGGTCGAAGTCCACTGCCGCGCCCGACGCCCAGTCCGACTTGCCATGCCGCAAGACGATCAATTGCCGGCCCATCGCACGCCGACTTTGCCTCGCTCTCCCCGCAGGCGCAATCACCGGCAGGGACCAGCCGCTACCTCCACGGTCGCCGCCGGCCTCGCCATCATCCTCGGCCGCCAGGGACTCGGGCCAGGGACCGCCCTGCGCTACACTGGGTACGTCCATCACGGAGCGGGATGAACGCACCTAACCCAAAGGAGGAGAGCGATGCCCAACAGTGTGTACAAGGTGATCGAGCTTGTGGGGACGAGCACGGAGTCGTGGGAGAAGGCCGCCGCCGCGGCCGTGGACATGGCCGGCAAGAGCCTCCGCGAGCTGCGCATAGCGGAGGTGGTCGAGCTGGATATGCAGCTCGACAACGGCAAGGTCGCCGCCTACCGCGCCAAGGTGAAGGTGTCCTTCAAGTACGAAGGCGGCGCCTGATTCGTAGTCCGGTCTGACAAAGGGACGGCGGCATCTGTCCGCCGTCCCTTGCGGCCCTCGAAACTGCGCAACGCGAACGCGCAAGGGCGCAAAGCCGCGAAGGGGGGGCTGGACCGAACCACATATGCGCCAGATCCCTTCCCAGCGGTGGACCGATAGAACGTCCTGTAGGAGCCGGCTTGCCCGCAAACCGCCGCGACGCTGAGGTGCACCATGCGGCCCTGCCACGGCTCCCCGTAGAATCCCCAAGCACCGCCGCCCGCGGCGCGGTTCAGTTCAACCGGACCTTATCCATCATGCGCCTCCACGACGATGCCCCAGCCCGAGCCTCCCGTGCTCTCGCACGATGGATAAGGTCCTCTTCGTTAGAAGTTCGTATGATGGATGGATATAGGATATGAAGATTCTAGTGGGGATTGATCTTTCTGAATCAACAGAAAAGGTTGTATCGAAGGCTGAAGAAATAGCCAAAGCACTTTCTGCAAAGTTGTGGCTCCTACATATCGCAGAACCCGAGCCAGCCTTCGTTGGATATGAACCCGGTCCACAATCGGTTCGAGATTCCGTTTCGAAGGAATTCCACGATGAGCATCGCCAGATCCAAAAGCTTGCAGATCGAATGCGGAAAGTAGGCCTAGATTCAAATGCACTTCTTATACAAGGTCCAACGGTAGAAACCTTTCTGAAGGAGGCATCAAAACTTGGCGTAGACATGATTATTGTAGGTTCTCATGGGCGAGGCGCCATGTATCAACTTCTTGTAGGTAGCGTTAGCGAAGGGATCCTTCACGGATCCAAATGCCCGATACTTGTCGTTCCAACACATGAACGCATCTAACAAGGAAACTCCACGCGGACACATTTTCGCAACGCTCGTTTGTGGCCAATGCCGCAAGCGTCACGTTGCTACAATGTGCCGGTGATTTGCTGCGGTCCCACGGCGCGACCGGTACGGGCGCGTGGCGTATGCCGTTCGCTGTCAAGCACTGCCCCGACCCATCGAGGTACCCCCGCTCTCCTTCGTGTTCTTCGTGGTGAATCCCCCTTGCGCCTCGGCGTCTTCGCGTCTTTGCGTTGAGTGGTTCCCTACCCTGTCTCGACGCCCTTGGCTGCGCGGCCGGTGAGGGCCTGGCGGAGGTCCATCATCAGGCTGAACATGGCCGGGACCAGCCACAGGGTGAAGGCGGCGGAGAAGGCGAGGCCACCGACCACCACCGAGCCGAGGCCGCGGTAGAGCTCGCTGCCGGCGCCGGGGAAGAGCACCAGGGGCAGCATGCCGAACACCGAGGTGCCTACCGACATGGAGATCGGCCGCACCCGGGTGCGCACCGACTCGCGCAGGGCGTCGTGGCTCTCCATTCCGCCGTCACGCATGAAGTTGAGGGTCTGGTGGACGATCAGGATCGCGTTGTTGACCACCGTCCCCACCAGGATGATGAAGCCCAGCATGGTGAGGACGTCGAGGGCCTGGTAGGCGATGAACACGTTGACCAGCCACAGGCCGATGAAGCCGCCGCCCATGGCCAGGGGCACGGAGAACATGATCACCAGCGGGTAGAAGAAGCTCTCGAACAGGGCGGCCATCAGCAGGTAGGTGATCACCAGGGCGAGGAAGAAGTCCCACTTCAGGACGTCGAAGGTGGTGCGCAGCTTGTCCGCAGTGCCGGCCAGGCGCACCCGTACGTCGCGACCGATCACCCCCTCCTGCTCGAACGGATCGATGACCTGGGCCTGGATGGCCTCCATGGCGCCTTCCAGCGGCGTCTCCTCCGGCGGCCGCACCTCCAAGGTGATGGTCCGTTGCCGCTCCGAGTGGTTGATCTGCTCCGGCCCGGCCACCAGGGTGACCTGCGCCACGGCGCTCAGGGGCAGGGTCTGGCCGCCGGGGGCGCGGATCAGGAGCTGCTCGAAGTCCTGGGTGCGGCTGGCAAACTCCGTGCCGCCCATCACCGTCAGGTCGAGCTCGTCGCCGCCGACGTTCACCGTACTCGCCTTGGTCCCGTCCAGGAGCGCGTCGACCGCGATCCCCAGCTCCCGCGCCGTGATCCCCACGTCGGCAAGACGTATACGATCAGGGATGACGCGGATCTCGGGATTGCCCACGTCGAGCCCCGGCACGGGCCGGATCTGGGCCCCCGGTACGGCCTGGGCGATGGCGCCGAAGGCGCGGCCGCCCACCCCCACCAGTTGCCCGATGTCGTCGCCGGAGAGCTCCACGTCGATGGTGCGGCCGCCGGACAGGGCGCGGCTGAACAGGGAGGTCTGGGTGACGATTGCGATCATCCCCGGCACCTTGGCGAGGCGTTCCTGCATGAACGGGATCAGCTCGCGGATGCGGCGCCGGTCCTGAGCCCGCACCCCCATGAAGATCTGGCGGCCACGCGCCACGTAGAAGAAGTTCTTGATCGCCGGCGGCTCGTCCGGCCCGGTGCTGTCCCGCTCCCACAGGGGCGCGAGCTCCGCCTCCAGCCCCTCGCCGATGCGGGTGAACTCGTCCACGTTGTAGCCCGGTGGCGGCAAGAGGAGGCCGATCAGGAGGTTGCGGTTGCCGGTGGGGAGGTACTCGGGTTTGGGGGCGAGGAACCAGGCAGCGGCCAGGGACGCGCCGGTGAACAGGGCGATCACCGCCAGCTTCAGGGGCAGGCTGCGGCTGATGCGGTAGGCGACGTCCGCCAGCCAGCCGGTGAAGCGATGGGCCACCTCCACCAGGCCGAAGAGGCCGGCGGGGCCGTGGCTCTGGGCGTGGCGCTGGTCGGCGGCCATGACCGACGCCCCCAGGATCCGGGCCGCGAACGACGGGATGACCGATATCGACACCACCAGCGACAGCCCTACGGCGCCGCAGATGGCGATGGCGATATCGCGAAAGAGTTGCCCGGCCTCCTCGACGATGAACAGGATCGGCAGAAAGACGGCGATCGTGGTAAGCGTCGAGGAGAGGACCGCGCCCCACACCTCGCTCGTGCCATCGATCGCCGCCTCGCGGCGGCCCTTGCCCATCTGCCGGTGGCGGTAGATGTTCTCCAGCACCACGATGGCGTTGTCCACCACCATGCCGACGGCGAAGGCGAGGCCGGCCAGGGAGACGACGTTGATCGTCCTGCCTGCCAGCCCCATGACGATGAAGGTGCCCACCACCGAGATGGGGATGGCGGTGGCGACGATGATCGTCGGCGAGAAGGAGCGCAGGAAGAGGAGTAGCACCACCACCGCCAGGGTGCCGCCCACCCACAGGTTCTGCTGCACCAGGTCGATGGCCGAGGTGATGTACTCGGTCTCGTCATAGACCTGGGTGAGGTAGAGTCCCTCGGCCGCAAGCACGCCGTCGTTGAGCTCCTCCACCGCGGTCTGCAGACCGGCCATCACCTCCAGGACGTTGGCCCCGGACTCGCGCTGGGCGTTCACCGCCACGGCCTCCTCGCCGTTCTGGCGCACGGAGACGGTCTGGTTCTTGAAGCCGAAACGCGCGGTCGCCACGTCGCGCACGAACAGGCGCTCGCCGGAGGTGGTCTTCAGGGCGATCTTCTCGACCTCCGCCGGCGCCGTCAGCTCCGCCAGGGTACGGACGATGTAACGCCGCTTGCCCTCGTCGAAGCTACCGGCGGAGATATTGACGTTCTCTGCGTCCAGGGCGCGGATCAGCTCGCCGAGGGTGACGCCGTAGGCGGACAGCTTGGCCGGGTCCACCACCACCTGCAGCTCGCGCTCGCGGCCGCCGAAGATGTTGCTCCGCGCCACCCCCGGCACCCGCTCGAAGCGCGCCTTGATATAGTCCTCGACGAACTCCTGGTAGGTGTAGATGGGCCGGTCGTTGCCCGGCTTGGGCTTGAGGATGAACCAGGCGATCGCCTGGTCGCCGGTGTTGACCGTGGAGATCACCGGCCGTTCCGCGTCGATGGGGATGTCCTTCACCTGGTTCAGGCGGTTGCTCGTCTTGAGCAGGGCGGCGTCCATGTCCGTGCCGGCGTTGAAGGTGAGGACCACCTTGCCGAGGCTGTCCTGGGACTCGGACTTCATCTCCACCACGCCCTCGACGCTCTTCAGCTCGTCCTCCTGACGCTGGACGATCTCCTTCTCCACCTCCTCCGGGCTGGCCCCGCGCCACGTGGTCTCGATGGTGATCTCCGGCCGCGACACCTCCGGGGTGAGCTGCACCGGTGTGCGTGCCAGGGAGATCGCCCCGAACAGCACCACCAGCGCCACCCCGACGGTGACCGCGACCTGCCGATTGACGGACGTGGTGATGAGGCTCATGTGGCGCGCTCAACGCGAAAAGGGACGGTGAGGCTCTCGGGTCTAACCACGAAGGACACGAAGGTCACGAAGAGAAATAGCCCAGATTCAACCTTCGTGCACTTCGTGTCCTTCGTGGTTAAAGGGCAGTTTCTCAGCCACCGGTGTCACGGCGCCGTCGCCTCACGGAGGGGCTGGCCGGGACGGAGGCGCTCGTTGCCGCGGATGACCACCCGGTCGCCCGGGGCGAGCTCGCCTTGCAGCCCTTCAACGGCGAAACGCTCTTCCTGGCTCTCCAAGACCCGTACCGGCACGATGGCCGCGGCACCGTCAACGACCTTCACCACGTAGCCGCCCCCACCTGGCTGGGGCACCAGGGCGTCCTTGGGGATGCTGGAGACCCTTGCTTCCCCGTCGTGGCGAAAGGTCGCGCGGGCGAGCATCCCGGCCAGAATGCGTCCGTCGGGATTGTCGATCGACACCTCCACCGGAAAGCTGCGCGCCGCCGGATCGGCCTTGGGGACGATGGCCGTCACCCGGCCGGTGAACGGCATTGCCGGCAGGGCATCAAAGGCGATCTCCACCGCCATGCCGAGGCGAATCCGAGACAGCTCCTGCTCGGGCACCGGCACCATGGCGTGAATCACCGACAGATCGGTCAGCTCCGCGACGATGTCACCCTCACCGAGCCACTGGCCCACCTCGGTGCGTTCCGTTACCACCCAACCGGCAAAGGGCGCGCGGATCGTCATGCGTGCCAGCCGATCCTCCAGACGGGCGACCACGGCACGCAACTGCCGCGCCTGCTGGCGCAGGGCGTCGAGGTCGGCCTGCGCCTTCTGGAGCTCCTCCTCCGAGGTGAAGGACTGCTCGAAGAGGCGCCGCGCACGCTTCACGTCCGCAGCCGCCTTGACAATCCGTGCCTCCACCTCGCCAACGCGCCCGCGTGCCTCCTCCAGGTCCAGCTCCGCCGGCACGGTCCGTAGCTTCACGAGGACGTCGCCGGACTTCACCGCCGCCCCCTTGCGCGCCGCCACCACGGCGACCACCCCATCGACCTCGCTGGCGACCTCCGACGAGTAGCGCGGCTCGGCGCTGCCTACCAGGGTGAGGGGCACCCGTACCTCGCCGCTCTCCACCGGTGCGATGACGACGAGGGCCGGCGGCATCACCTCAGCCGGAGGCTTCTCCCCTGCCCCCTCCACGGGAACGGCGGAGGACACGTAGAGAAGCAGGGCGATCCAGGGGGCGAGAGTGCGCATCGGGTGGGCCGTATCGGTGTAACAGGAGCAAAACGGGCCGCATCCTACTCCAAGATCCAGCTGCAATCTCCAGCAGCATCGGCGGGTGCCCGAATCGCGGCCACCTTGTTTTCTACACCCGGCCGACTGTTAAGGTCTTGTACCTTTCCCTCGCGGCACACAGGATCCTCTCCGTGCGTTGCTCCCTCGCGTCTCTCTCGCTGCTGGTCGTGATCCTCACCGCCGTCGCGGCAACGCCACGCGCGTCCGCCGACTGCACCGGCTGCCACGTCACCCTGAAGAAGAAGCAGGGCGTCGCGCACTCGTACCGTGACTGGGAGCTCTCCAGGCACGCTGCCGAGGGGGTATCCTGCGTCAACTGCCACGGCGGGGACTCTGAGGCAGAGCTCGCCGATGAAGCCCATATCCACATCGAGTTCTCTGGCGACCCTCAAGCGATGGATGCAGCTCGCAGCGTGCTCCTCACCCAGGGCTGCGGCAACTGCCACCGCCGCGAGCGTGAGAGCTTTCGCAGGAGCCCTCATCAGCGCGCCCTGGCTGCGGGGGAGCTGGCCGCCGACTGCACCACCTGCCACGGCGTCCTTGGCACGAAGTCACTTGACCCGCTGGACATTCGCGATGCGTGCGAACGCTGCCACGGCGGCGGGGAGCTTAGTGGCACGATGGGTGTGACCCAGAGCCTCATAGAAAACGTCCGTCGCGTGCGGAGGACCCTGGACCTGCCGGAACCCGGGCAACGCCTCGACCTGGAAACGGAGCGGGAGACCGAGACGTCCGTGGCCACCGCCCTGGACGCCCTGCACGCCCTGAATCTCGACGCGGCGGGCCTGTTGCCGCCGGCCGAACCGCCGCATTGTACCGGATGCCACGCCGAGTTGCCGCAGAGGGCCGAGTGGGCACACTCCTACGCCGACTGGGAGGACTCCCTGCATGCCTACTTCGACGTCTCCTGCGTCAACTGCCACGGCGGCGACGCGGAAGCGGAGGATGCGGACGAGGCCCACGATGGTGTCGTCCTCGCCGGCACCCTCCACAGGGAGACCAACGACTACCGCCTGATCGTCTCGGACGGATGCGGCAATTGCCACCCGAACGAGATCGCCGGCTTCCGCGCCAGTCCCCACTACCGAGCGCTCAAGGCAGGCAAACGTGCCGCCGACTGCGCGACCTGCCACGGCGCCGTCGGCTCCCACGTCTTGACCCCGCAGACGATCACCGCCACCTGCCGCCAGTGCCACACGGACGACGCGCCGGGTACCACCGTCGGCGTTGCCCAGACCCTACTGGAGTACACGCGCCGCGTGCGGATGGCGCTGGTCTTCCCCGAGCCCGGCCAGCGCCTGCGCGGCGAGGAGCGCTACCAGGTGGAGGAGGCGATCACCGCCGCCATGGCCGCGTGGCACGAGTTCAACCTGGAGGCGGTCGGCCTGGCCCTGGCCCACGGCACCGGGGTAATCGAAAGATAGTGCCCCGGCACCAGCGAGACCCGGTCACGAGGGTCGCCCGCCGCATGGCGGCACCGTGCAGCGGCCGGGGAAGCCGGTACACTGTGGGGTAGCATGCGCCGTGGCGTCACAAGGCGCTCGGTTCGGCTCGTGGCCAACGCCATCAAAGGACAACCGCCATGTCACCGGCAGGAGAACTGCGCGATGCACGGAGCCACGACGGCCCCTTCGCCATCAAGGACTGCGCCCTCATCGCCATCGCCACCGGCAAGCGCGCCCTCACCCTGAAGGAGCTACACGACGTGCTGTCGGAGATCGACCTCGGCAGCGTCTACTACCACATGTGGGGCGGGCTCCTGGAACCGCGCTTCGAGGAGCGGGAGTTCAACAATGACTTCGCCGCCTGGGCGCGACACGGCCTCCACGACGGGGTGCTCACCGAACGTCTGGCCCTGGTTGATCCCACCGATGCGGGAGGTTTGGAGGAGCTCCGTCAGGAGCTGATGGAGATCATCGAGGAGCGGCTGGACGAGAGCGAGTACCTGCCCTGGGCGCGGGCCACCCAGCCGTTCGAATTCGTCCGCTCCCAGATCGTCGTCTTCGATACCCGCCGGCGAGCGCACCGGGTGGAGGAGCTGGCGCAGCTGATGCCGCAGCTCTCGCCGAGCGCCATCTTCTACCACTTCATCGATGCGCGCCGGCGGCTCCCCGAGAGTTGCAGCGACTTCAGCCTGTGGCTCGCCTCGTTTGGTGGCGAGTACGAGGACCTGCGCCAGCGCCTGGCGGGTATCGACCCGTACTTTCGCAGCCTCACGGAGCTGCGCGAGGAGATCGCGACGATCTTCGGCGCCTACTTCGAGGAGAGGCGCTGATGGGCCTGCTCGACGCCTATGGCGAAGTGGCTGGACAGGAGGTGATCGATCATCTGCGCCAGCTCGCCGAACCCCTGCAGGGGGCGCGGATGGTCCACGTCAACTCGACGCGGGTCGGCGGTGGCGTGGCGGAGATTCTGACGAAGCTGGTGCCCCTCACGCGGGAGCTGGGGATCGAGACGCACTGGGAGGTGGTAACCGGGGACACACCCTTCTACCAGTGCACCAAGGCGTTTCATAACGCCCTGCAAGGCAACCCGGTAGCGATACCTGCCGAGCTCCTGCGCGCCTACGAGGCGACCAACGAGCAGAATGCCGAGCACCTCCGCCCGACCCTCGAAGGGGCGGACTTCGTCTTCATCCACGACCCCCAGCCGGCGCCACTCCTCGGCCACTGCCCGGGCCGCCGGGGCAAATGGATATGGCGTTGTCACATCGATGCCAGCCATCCCCACAGACCGGTCTGGAAGTATCTGCGCAGCAGCGTTGCCGCCTATGACGCGAGCATCTTTTCCCTGGCGTCCTTCGCCCAGATGTTGCCCCACCCGCAGTACATCATTCCACCGAGCATCGATCCGTTGAGTGAGAAGAACGTCGACCTCGGTGCCAGCGAGGTCGCCGAGGTCTACCAGCGCTTCGACCTGGCGCCGGAGCGGCCCCTCCTGTTGCAGGTCTCCCGCTTCGATCGCTTCAAGGACCCCCTCGGGGTGATCCGCGGCTACCTGCTGGCGAAACAGTTCATCCCGACCCTGCAGCTCGTCCTGGCCGGCGGCGGGGCGAGCGACGACCCAGAAGGTGAGATCGTCTTGCACGACGTGCGTGCCGCCGCCGCGGAGGATCCCGACATCCACGTCCTGCTCCTGCCACCAGACGCGCACCGCACGGTGAACGCCCTGCAACGGGCAGCCGGCATCGTGCTCCAGAAGTCGACGCGTGAGGGGTTCGGCCTGACCGTCACCGAGGCGATGTGGAAGGGCAAGCCAGTGATCGGCGGCGATACCGGCGGCATCCGCCTTCAGGTGATCAACCACCACACGGGCTTCCTGGTCAACACGCCGGAAGGAGCTGCCCTGCGTATCCGCTACCTGTTGTTGCAGCCTCAGAAGATGGAGGAGATGGGTCACAAGGCGTCGGAGTTCGTACGAGAGAACTTCCTGCTCACGCGTCACCTGCGGGAGTACCTCACCCTGATGGTTGCCCTTTTGCACGGGGCCGAGGGGCGCATCGAGCTGGGGTAAGGGCGAGACGGGAACACCGAGATGGTCACCTGCGGCCCCGCCCTCTCTGATGGCCCCGGCCGCGGCCACCTCGCTTGGGAGCTATGATGTTAGAGCGCCACTACGCCATGCCCTTCGGGGCCGAGGTCCTACCCGGGGGCGGCGTCCGTTTTCGGCTCTGGGCGCCGGCGGCCGATGGCGTGGAGCTGGAGCTGGGGGAAGGGGGGGGCCGGAGGCGCCTGCCGATGGAGCGCCGTGACGAGGGGTGGTATCACCTGGAGACGGACCGGGCCGGCCCAGGGGACCTGTACCGCTATCGCATCGGCGAGCTGGCGGTGCCGGATCCCGCGTCGCGGTTCCAACCCCGGGATGTTCACGGGCCGAGCGAGGTGATCGACCCCCACGCCTGGCAGTGGCAGGACAGCGACTGGCCCGGGAGACCGTGGAGAGAGGCGGTGCTCTACGAGCTGCACGTGGGGAGCTTCACGCCGCAGGGCACCTTTCGCGCCGCCATCGACCGGCTCGACCACCTGGTCGCCCTGGGGGTCACGGCGATCGAGCTGATGCCGCTGGCGGACTTTCCCGGACGGCGGAACTGGGGTTACGACGGCGTCTTCTTGTTCGCCCCGGAGAGCCGTTACGGCCGTCCTGAGGACCTCAAGGCCCTGGTGGAGGCGGGCCACCGCCGCGGCCTGATGGTCTTCCTCGATGTGGTCTACAACCACTTCGGGCCGGAGGGAAACTACCTCCACCACTACGCCCCGCAATTCTTCACCGAGCGCCACCACACGCCGTGGGGGGCGGCGATCAACTTCGACGGCGCCGACAGCCACTGGGTGCGGCAGTTCTTCATCGACAACGCCTGCTACTGGCTCCACGAGTACCACCTGGACGGACTACGCCTCGATGCGGTGCATGCGATCTGCGACGACTCTCGACCGGACATCCTCGAAGACCTGGCGGCCATGGTGCGCGAGAAGGTGAACACGACGCGCCACGTCCACCTCGTCCTGGAGAACGACAACAACGCCGCCCACTACCTGCGCGAGGCTACCGCAAGCCCTGCCGGCTACGTCGCCCAGTGGAACGACGACCTGCACCACGTGCTGCACGTGCTGATCACCGGCGAGACCGCGGGCTACTACGTCGACTTCGGTAGCGACCCGCTGCACCACCTGGGTCGTGCCCTCACCGAGGGGTTCGTCTACCAGGATGATCCCTCCACGTTCCGCCACGGCCGGCGCCGGGGCGAGCCCAGCCGCGGGCTGCCGCCCACCCGCTTCGTCGGCTACCTGCAAAACCACGACCAGGTCGGCAACCGCGCCTTCGGCGAGCGGATCACGGCCCTCGCCACGCCGGAGGCGGTGCGGGCGGCGACCGCGCTCGTGCTGCTGGCCCCGTCACCGCCGTTGCTCTTCATGGGCCAGGAGTGGGGGGCACGCCAGCCCTTCCTGTTCTTCTGCGACCTGGGGGGCGACCTCGCCCCCCTCGTGGTGGAGGGACGCCGGGAAGAGTTCGCCAGCTTCCCCGAGTTCCGCAGCGCGGCGCGCCGCGGCGAGATTCCCGATCCCCTTGCCGACGAGACCTTTGCCCGTGCCTGCCTCGCGTGGCACGCGGCGGATAACCCGGAAGGAAGGCACTGGCTCGACTTCCACCGACGGCTACTCACCGCGCGGCGCGCGGACATCGTGCCGCGGCTGCCGGCGATTCGCGCCGGGGAGGCAACGTGGGAGAGGTTGGCCGGGACGGCACTCCGTGCTCGCTGGCCCACGACGGAGGGCGGCTCCCTCACCGTCCTGGCGAATCTTTCCGCGCATCCCGTCTCCGACGTAAAGATGCCGAGCGGCCGCCTGCTGTTCGCCACCCATGATGAGCTGGCTGAAAAGCTGTTGCAGGGAGAGCTGCCGGCATGGACGGTCGCCTGGTTTCTCGACGACACGCCGACCAGAGGGCCAGGGTCGTGACGCCCGTGGAGATCCCCACGGCCACCTACCGCCTTCAGCTCCACCGCGGCTTCACCTTCGATCAGGCCGTGGAGATCGTCCCCTACCTTGCGAAGCTGGGCATCAGCCACTGCTATCTATCCCCCATCTTGAAGGCGCGGCCTGGCAGCACCCACGGCTACGACATCGTCGACCACGCCTCCCTCAACCCGGAGATCGGCGACGCCGGGTCATTCGACCACTTGGTGCACGTGTTACGCCGGCGCCACATGGGCGCGATCCTCGACGTGGTCCCGAACCACATGGGGGTCGGAGGCGACGACAACGCCTGGTGGCTCGACGTGCTCGAAAACGGCCCGTCCTCTCCCTATGCGGCGTTCTTCGACATCGATTGGCAGCCGGAGTGGGAGGCACTGCGCGGCAAGGTGCTGCTGCCGATCCTCGGCGACCACTACGGGACGGTCCTCGCGGCGGGTGAGCTGCGGCTGGAGTTGGACGAGGAGCGGGGCGAGGTCGGCGTACACTATTTCGGCCATTGCATGCCCATCGACCCGGCTACCTACCCGTACGTCCTCGATCACCGGATCGCCGCCCTCGAAGAGGAGCTCGGTCGCGACCATCCTGCGGTGCTGGAGTTGGAAAGCGTCAACACCGCCCTTCGTCACCTGCCGCCGCGCGCAGACGTCCGGCCCGAGGCGTGTACCGAGCGGCGGCGGGACAAGGAGATACTCAAGCGGCGCCTGGCCCGGCTGTGCATCGAGACGCCGGCGGTCGCCGGGTTCGTGCGCGACAACGTGGCCCTGTTCAACGGCACGACGGGTACATCGCAGAGCTTGGATCTGCTGCACGAGCTGCTGGAAGCGCAGGGTTATCGCCTCGCCTACTGGCAGGTGGCTGCAGATGAGATCAACTACCGGCGCTTCTTCGATATCAACGACCTGGCCGGGCTGCGGATGGAGAACCCGGAGGTCTTTTCCGCCACCCATCAGTTGATCCTGCGCCTGGTGAGGGAGGGTAAGGTGGCGGGCCTGCGCATCGACCATCCCGACGGTCTGTATGATCCGTACGGCTACTACCAGACCCTCTGTGAAGCCCTGCGCCTCACACTCGGACCGGACGATGTCCCGCAAGGCGACAAGGGCGGTGCCCCCCCACCCCTCTATCTGGTCGTAGAGAAGATCCTCGCCGCGTACGAGCACCTGCCTGAGGAGTGGCCGGTGCACGGCACCACCGGTTACGAGTTCGCGGCGGTCGCCACCGCCCTCCTGGTCTGTCCCGACGCCGAGCGTGCGATGGATCGAGTCTACACCCGGTTTACCGGCCACCGCCTCGATTTCGACGAGCTGCTCTACGGGCGGAAGAAGCTCACCATCGAGGTCCAGCTGTCCAGCGAGCTGACGGTGCTGACCAACCTCCTCTACTCCCTGGCCCAGCGCGACCGCCACACCCGAGACTTCACCCGACACGGCCTGCGCAGCGCGATCACCGAGGTCGTGGCATGCTTCCCCGTCTATCGCACCTACGTGACGCCCGGGCAGATCACCGATGAGGACCGCCGCTACGTCACCTGGGCCTTGGCACAGGCCAGGAACCGGACCCCGGCCGCCGATGTCACGATCTTCAACTTCCTGCGCGATGTGCTGCTGCGCGATGGGCTGGACACCAGGGATGATGCCTACCGGCGCCACGCCGTCCACTTCGCCATGAAGCTCCAGCAATACACCGCGCCGGTGATGGCCAAGGCCCTCGAAGACACCACCCTCTACATCTACAACCGCTTGACCGCCCTCAACGAAGTTGGGACCGACCCGCGCCGTTTCGGGATCTCGACCGCGGCGTTCCATCACGCCAACCAGGAGCGTGCTCGCCACTGGCCCCAGTGCCTGCTCACAACGACCACCCACGACGCCAAGCGCGGTG
>JASFUG010000019.1:0-18785 GCA_050050395.1 Nitrospirota bacterium | reverse complement strand
ACCACCGGTGACCGCCCCGGAAGGACCCATTGCGCCAGGGCGGCGGGAAACGATGTGATCGCCAGACCCATGGCCTCGGCGGCCACGGCCTCTGGGTTGTCACGAGACAGGGCGTTGCCGATCACGACCCAGTCCGGCCGGTCGGTCAGGTGCTCGGCGCGATAGCCCTTCAGGATCGGGATCGCACGCTCGGCGAGGAAGGTGCTCATCGGGGGGTACACGTGGTCGTCGGACCCGCGCACCTGCATGCCCATGGCGTTCAACAACGAGGCGAGGGCGCCCGTACCGGTGCCGCAAATGCCGCTGACGTGGACCCGTGCCGTCGGGGAGATGGCTGGCGTATCCGTCGTGGGATCCATCATGAAGATGTCCAGAGAAAACTCATCATTCGTTATCCGTGCCCTTCCGACAAGAGATTGAGATGACGAGAAACCGTTGCATTTGTCCCACGCCTTTACGATAGTGAAAAGCCGTATCCGCGGGCACAACTTCTTTTGCCCCGCTGTCTCCCCACCTACCGGCGTCTGCCGGGCCGTTGTTCCCTCCCCACCATCGTCATGTACGGCTGTCTGACCCACGCCGCGCGCGCGCGATTACTGGTGTGCGTTGGGGTCATGGTGTGCGTGGTCGCCGCGCTGCTCGCGCCTGCGCCGGCGGTGGCCGTGGGTGGCATCATCGATTACCAGGACAAGTTGCCGCACCGTTTCCGCAAGGTACGGCGCAAGACGACGCGCTTCATCATCGTCCACTCGACCGAGTCCGGACATTCCAGTGCCCTGCGTACGATCTCCAAGGGTGGGCTTTCGAACTACGTGGTCGCTCGCGACGGCAAGATCTATCGCATGCTCCACCACCCGTTTCGTGCCCACCATGCCGGCCGATCGATGTGGGACGGCCTCACCCATCTGAGCAACTACTCGGTGGGGGTAGAGCTCGTGGGTTACTCGGACAAGCCGTTCACCGACGCTCAGTACCGCTCGTTGCGCTGGCTGCTGGAGGAGCTGCAACGCATCTACCGGATCCCCGACGAACGTGTCCTGGAGCACTATCGCGTGGCCTATGCGCGGGCCAATCCGTGGATCAAACGACCGCACCGCGGGCGCAAGCGCGATCCCGGCGTGGACAACTTCAGCCGGACGCTGGCGGGGCTCACCAACCCGGAGCCGCAGGTCGATCCAGACGTGGCCGCCGGCCGTTTGCTCGCCGACCCGGAGGTGGTGTTGGCGCAGGCCGCATGGAAACGCTCCGGGCAGCCGTCACAAGCGACCACGTCGCGGGTGATCGCGATCGGCCCATTGCAGAGTGCCTGGGAGGTGGCCGGCGCCCGATACAACCACTCCACCACGGTCTACACCTTTCCCGACGGCAGGCGGTTGCGCGGCGACCAGGTGCGCAACTGGTCGCGGATTCCCGTCGGCACCCGCGTGAGTATCGGCCAGACGCCACCGACCCGCTCTCACGTGGTGACCGCGACGCGTACGCCGTGGCAGATCGCGCGTGATGACTACAACAGCGCACACACGCGCTACACCTTCCCGGATGGACGGACCTTGCGCGGGGACCAGATCAAGGACTGGAGCCGGATCCCGCCGGGGACCAAGGTGGTGCTCGCCAGCTCCCGGTCATAGGGCGGTCGACAGGCCGATGGTGACGGCGTAGGCCGTGAGAAGACCGCCGGCCTCCCACCGGTTGACGGTGTGTCCGGAGCGGAGGATCGGCCACATGACTCCCGTCAACATGAGAAGCGCGGGCACCTGAATGCGCAACAACTGCGCGTTCATCGGGATCGGCGAGACGATCGCGACCGGGCCGAGCACCGCGAGTAGATTGAACAGGTTGCTGCCGACGACGTTCCCCACGGCGATGTCCGGCTCGTTGCGCAGCACCGCAACCACGCTGGTGGCCAGCTCCGGTAGCGAAGTGCCGACCGCCACCAGGGTCAGCCCGATGATCAACTCGGAGACCCCGAGACGTCGCGCCATCTCCACCGCCGACTCCACCAGCAGGTGGCCACCGCCCAGCAGCATGAGGAGACCGATCACGACGAGGAGCAGGTCACGTCCCGCTCTGCGAGTGGCGCCGAACTCGTTGGCGAACTCGGCGATGACCCGCGGCGGTTCCCTGCGGGCAGCACGGACGTTGTACATCGTGAGGGCGCACAGCAGCGCCACGAGCACGCCTCCATCCACGCCGCCAATGCGGCCGTCGTACGCCATGACCGCGAACGCCGCGGTGCTGGCCATCAGCGCGGGCACTTCTACCTTGAGGAGCCGGAGCGAGACCGGTAGGGGCCGCACCAGACCGGCGACTCCAAGGATGATGCCGATGTTGGCGAGATTGGAGCCGACCACGTTGCCCGTGGCGATGTCTGGGCTATCGCGCCATGCGGCCCCGAGGCACACCACAAATTCCGGTGCGGAGGTGCCGATCGCGACCACCGTCAGTCCCACCACCACCGGGGAGACACCCAGCGCGCGGGCGAGACGAGCCCCGCCACGGACCACCATCTCCGCCCCGGTGACGAGGCCGACGAAGCCGGCAACGGCGAGAGGGAGAGAAAGTGACAGCACGTGGCCCCGGAGGGAAAGAAAACGGAAGGCAGCCTGCCGGGCGTCGAGCGCCCGACGCAAGGGGGGCGGCCACCATCCCCAACACCGCGTGCCGTGCGACGGTGCGCTTGCCGTCATCATTCGTGCGGTGGTGCATCCACTGGTCGGGTTTGAGCTATGCTGTAACAACGCGATAAGGTGAGAACATCGATGAGCGGCCAGTCCGTGGCTCACATCGACGGACGGCGATCGTTGCAGAAGGCGAAGCACCCCCGCTCCCGGAGAGAGGGGCACCGCCGGGCGAGGGCACGAAGGCGCGTAGCAGGGCTTGTTCTAATTGGCGGAACGAGGCACTCTTTGAAAACCAAAGTCCAGGACGTCGTGTCCACCGTCGTTGACGGACAGGAAAACAGCACGAGTCAGGAGGACGGTTCCGGTGCTCATTTTGGTTTGAGCACCAGGCGTTGGTGGAAGAGGACCAAGCCGTACGCAGTGCCCGTGATCGCTGGCGTGTTGCTGCGTGTGTTTGGATAAGTCGAGATAGTTTACTGCCTGTCCGGCCATTTCCGGTGGAAACGAGCGGGTCGAGGGTACCGGTGACGGAGGCGCGGCGCAGGTCAATAGCATAGCTCGTAGAGTCCCGGCTCCGACGCTTACTCCCGGTACGGTGGAACGCGAACACGGGTCGCTGCCGGCGCGAGATCGATCGACAACTTCCTCCCCGTCGTAGGTTGTAACGGCCTCGGCACAGCACAAGGAGACCGACTTAAGTCGTCAGGAGAACTGTTTTGGATACCGAGAGAGAAGAGTATCAGGACCAGGGCCAGGCTCCGGAAAACGCGGAGCAGGGGAATGACGCCAAGTCCGGGGAGATCAGGTCCGGGGTCTTGGAGCTCACACGCAAGGGACGGGGCGTGCTGCGCCCGCGTACCACCGGGTTCAAGCGGTCGCAGCAGGACCCTGCGGTCTCCCACGGGGCGATCAGCCGGTTCAATCTCCGGCCGGGCAACTGGATCGAAGGGATCGTCGACCGTGGCAAGGGCGGGATCTGGCAGGTCAAGAAGGTCCTCACAGTCAACGGGCTCACACCGGAGGAGTGGTCGCAGGTACCGGAGTACAGCGAGCGCGACGCATTGACCCCCGATTCCCGGTACGTGCTGGAGACCGGTCCCGATGACTACTCGATGCGGGTGATCGACCTGATCTGTCCGGTGGGCAAGGGTACCCGCGGGCTCATCGTCGCCACGCCTCGCTCCGGCAAGACGGTCTTGTTGCAGCAGATGGCGCGGTCGATCGCGACGAATTATCCTGAGGCGCGGGTGATCGCCTTGCTGGTAGACGAGCGCCCGGAGGAGGTGACCGACTTCCGACGTAAGCTCGGCGACGTTGCGGAAGTCTACGCCTCGGCCAACGACGGCGACATCGGTGACCACACACGTATCTCACAGCTGGCCATGGCCTATGCGCATCGCTGGCTGGAAGTCGGTGAGGACGTCGTCGTCCTGCTCGACTCCCTCACCCGCCTGGGCCGCGCCTTCAACGTCGGCACCAAGGGCTCCGGGCGCACCATGAGCGGCGGTATGGACGCTCGCGGCATGGAGATTCCGCGCAAGATCTTCGGCTCCGCACGTAAGCTCGAGCCCAAGGGTTCGCTGACCATCATGGCCACCTGCCTCATCGAGACCGGCTCGCGCATGGACGAGGTGATCTTCCATGAGTTCCGCGGGACGGGGAACATGGAGCTGATGCTCGATCGCCGCCTCTCGGACATGCGCGTCTTCCCGGCGATCAACATCTCCATGAGCGGGACCCGGAACGAGGAACGGCTGTTTCCCGAGGACGTCCTGCGTGCTCACCACGCGATCCGTCGCCACCTCACCAAGATGCAGCCGGTGGAGGCGATGGAGTCGATGCTCAAGGCCCTGGAGGAGCACAAGAGCAACAAGGTCTTGCTCAGCAAGATGCTGCTCGTGGCCAACGCCGAGTCGTAGGGACGAGCTATCAGCGATTAGCTGTCAGCTTGCAGGGACAGCTCCGCTGGCCAACCTCTATTAGCCTGACCGCTGACCGCTATTTCCGCGTGTCCTCACGGCTCCGGAGCACCAGGCGGATCGGTGTGTGGCGCAGGTCCAGCCCTTCGTGGAACCGGTTGAGGAGGTAGCGGCGGTAGGAGAAGTGGATCTCCTCCGGCCGGTTGCAGAACACGACGATGGTGGGTGGCGCCGTACCCGTCTGGCTGGCGTAGAGGAGGCGCGGGCGCCGGCCGTGGACGCGGCGTGGCGGGTGGGCATCGATCGCCGCCTGCAGGACCTTGTTGACCGTCGCCGTCTCGACCCGCCGGCGATTCTCCTCCGCCACCGACCACGCCGTTTCCAGAAGGCGGAAGACCCGCTGCTTGGTGACCGCGGAGATGGTGACGATCGGTGCATAGTCGAGGAATCTCAGCCTCCGTCGCATCTCCGCCACCGTCTCGTCGAAGGTCGTGGGGCCCTTCGCGATCCGATCCCACTTGTTGACCGCGACCACACACGCGCGCTGGTGCTCGTGAAGGAAGCCGGCGATCTTGGCCTCCTGCTCCTTGCACCCCACCTCGGCGTCGACCATGAAGATGGAGACATCTGCCTCCAGCATGGCACGAAGGCTGCGCACCACCGAGTACCGTTCCACCCCTTCGTGCGTCTCCCGTTTACGTCGCAGGCCCGCGGTATCGATGATTCGCAGGCGCTTCCCGGACCAGTTGAAGCAGGCGTCCACGGCGTCGCGAGTGGTGCCGGGCACCGGGCTGACCACCATTCGCTCGTCGTTCAGCAGGGTGTTTGCCAGGGTCGACTTGCCGGCGTTGGGTCGTCCCACCACCGCGATGGACAGATCGGCGGGGCGCTCGTCACCACCGCCGGCAGGCAACAACGCGCGTGCCTCCTCCATCATTTTGCGCAGGCCATTGCCGTGCAGGGCCGAGATCGGGAAGAGCCGGGCGGCACCGAGCTCGGCGAACTCGGCGATCACCTGCGCCTCGTTTACCCCATCCACCTTGTTGACCGCCGTGATGGTGGTCGTGCCGGTGCGGCGGACTAGATCGCCGATCTCGCGATCCGCAGGCTGGACACCGACACGACCGTCCAGCAGGTGGACGACCAGGTCGGCGTCGGTCATCGCCGCCCGGACCTGGGTGCCGATCTGACGACTCAGGACGTCGGTCTCTTCGAGCACCAGGCCACCGGTGTCGATCAGGAGGAACGCCCGGCCCTCCCACCGTGCTCGCGCCACGTGGCGGTCGCGCGTCACGCCGGGCAGATCGTCGACGATCGCCCGTCGCTCGCCGACGAGGTAGTTGAACAGGGTCGACTTGCCCACGTTCGGACGGCCGACGATGACGACCACGGGTAGAGACATACGCTAGGAAGGGAGAGCACGGGACGCTAGACGGCGCGGCTCAATGCCGCGGGGCAACCGTTGAGAATAGGGCGCCGACCGACCTGGCGGCAATGAAACCCTTGCCATTGCTGTCGTTGACGCCGATCGGTAACGTCGGCAATCGGAGCGTACCAGTCACCCCCCGGTGCGCCCTCTCGCTGTCCCGCCCGCCGTTCCTGTCGTTCCGTCAACCGCTGGCCATCTGCTGGGAGAGTCTCCATGAACTGGAATGTGGCACTGTCTCTTATCGCCCTGGCACTGGTCGCCGTACCGGCGTCCGCGACCACGACCATCTATTCGGTATCGTACAGCGGCGAGACCGCCGGCATGGCAGGGGTCGCCAACGCCACGGAGGAGGATGCCCTGACCCAGGCGATCAATCCCGCCAACCTGACACGCATCGGCGACTGGCGGTTTGACGTCGGTATCGGCTACCTCATCTCCCGGGTGACCTACGACGATGGCGGGGTCAACCCGGACCAGTTCGGACACTTCGAGTACAACGAGGGCCACGACTTCGTGGTCCCGGGCATCGCTTACGCCAAGCGGGTCGGCAAGGGGCCGTGGGTCCTCGGGCTTGTGGCCTACGGCAACGGCGGTGACGCGATCCTGTTTCGCGATCTCGGCTTCAACGACGTGAGTCCGGCGGACCTGGGGTCCGACGCCGGTCTCGGGGGGCCAGTGAACAGCTACATGACCCGTGCAAGCGATCCGGCCGGCGGGTTTGCTGGCCTCACCGAGGACAACGCCGCGCGGCGCGACAACTACGCCACGCTTCAGTCGGGCAAGGTCGCCGCCACGGCAGCCGTCGCGGTCACGCCCGATCTCTCCGTCGCGGTGTCGCCGGTGCTGGACATCGGCGTGCTGCGCTTCGGGACCTACGGGAACTTCAACACGGCGCGCAATCCGGCCACGGGCGAGTTCGACGGCGACTACACCACCCAGGTCCGTGGCACGCCATTCGCCGAGTTCGGCGACACTCAGGTGACCTTCGCGGATCTGTTCGCCGGCGACACCTTTCCCAAGATCTTGCTCGACGGTGGCGGTCAGAGCGGCGCCGACGGTGCCACGCGCATCGCGGGGCTGTTCCAGGCCGTCGGTGGCGATCCGGCCGTCGGCCCCACCCTGGTGGGAGATCTAACCACCGCCACCATTGAGGCGGCGGCGGGCGATGCCACGGCCATCCCGAACGCCGTGGAGGCGGCGCTGGGCGATCTATCACCGGACTTTCAGGCGACCTTCGGCGATGCCGGCTTCGGCCTGACAGAGATGGCCGGCTACGCCAAGGGCGGTGGCCTCTCCGGCTTCGGCTACAACACGAAAGTCGGCGTACGCTGGCAGGTCAATGACTGGCTGGCGATCGGTGCCAATTACGCGCACAAGGCGTCGATCCACATGAATAGCGGCGCGACCGGCATCGATTTTTCCGACCAGATGCGCCAGGCCTTCAACGTCGGGTTCCGGTCGGGCGTCGCGCAACAACAGTTGTTCGCCAATATGGGCAGTGCCTTCGGCGCCAACCTCGGAGGCCTTGCCACCGCGTACAACACCCCGGGTGGTTTGCCGGACGTGGACGGCGACTCCGTGACCGTCCAGGACCCGGACGACCTCGGCGCCGCGATCGGCCAGATGCTGGGCGGGTTCGCCGACCCTACGGCGGCTGCCGGCGTGATCCCCCCTAACGACGTCACCGGCGCTGCGGCCGGCTCGGTGGATGCGGGCTATGGCGACATCGACGTCCTGACCGCGGCGGCCACCAGTTTGATCGACCAGTTCGCGTTCCTCCTCGGCTTCCGGGACGGTGCCGCCGCGCAACCGTTCGTGTCGACGAGCGTGGTGGTCGATCCTTCGACGGGTGCGCTGGCGCAGGTGCCGAACTTCGCTGCGGTGACCGTCGACGACCAGGTCGCCTTCTTGAATGCCGTCGGGATCCAGATCGACGCCGCCACCCTCGGCGCGATCCTGACCCCTGCATCGTGGAGCGACCCCACCTTCCGTGCCCAGATGGAGGCGGGATTCGGCATCCCCGCTTCCGGCTCCGAGGCGGAGGCGTTCCGGGCGGCCTTCGGGGCGCTGTCACAGCAGCTCGAGGTCACCCAGTCGATGGATACCGAGGTCGACCTGGAATTGCCGCAACAGGCCGGGGTCGGCGTCGAGGTCAAGGCGACTCCGAAGCTCACCCTCGGGATGGACTTCACGTGGATCGATTTCTCGGACACCTTCCAGAAGTTCTCGGCAAGGATCGATGGCTCGGGTCAGGACACGGTGATCGAGAAGTTCCTCGGGCTGGACGATCCCGGCGACTCGTTCACCTTCTCCCAGGAGTTCGAGTGGGATGATCAGTACATCATCGCCGTCGGCGCCGCCTATCAGGCGACCGATGCCCTGATCGTGCGTTTGGGTTACAACCACGCCAACAACGTGATTGATGCCGAGAACTCGACCCCGCTGTTCCCCGCGTTCGGCTTCGAGACCATCGCCGCCGGGGCGACCTATGCCCTCAGCGACCACTCGCGGGTGAGCTTCGCCTGGGAGCACGCCCTCGAGGAAACTCTCAAGACGCAAGGGGACTCACGGGTGGACAGTCAGTACGACAATGCCGAGCTGAATCACGACCAGGATACGATCTATCTGCAGTACAGCCTCGTGTACTGACAGAGATCGGGGGATGGAATTGGCGGTGCGGGGTGGGGGAAGGTGGGCAGCAGGGCGGCACGGAAACGGCTAGGGAATGCAGGTGCATTGCCGGGGGTGCCGGAGTTGGTGGACGGCTTGACCTTTTCCAGGTTGACCCCTTTGCTTAGGCTCCCCTACATTCCTCCGGCCTTTACCCGACGCAGATCTCATGACCGTCTGCACCACCACCATCTTTCGAGGAGGGAACCGTAATGCGTAAGGTCCTCAGTACATTGGTTGCCGTCGTCGTGGCCGTGAGTCTGGCCGTCGCGGCGGAGGCGGAGTACGCACCCTACAAACTGGTCGGCAAGGTCAGCGGCACGGTGCCCGACGTCGCATCCAAGGTGGAGGCTGCATTGGGTGAGGCCGGCTTCAAGGTGGTTGGTAGCTACAGCCCCGGTGACAAGCCTGATAGCCAGATGGTGGTGATCTGCACCCACCCCAATGTCCTCCAGGCGATCGCCGCACTGGGTGACAATACCGGGTTCGCGGCCGGCATTCGCGTGGGCCTGTGGAAGAACGAGGCGGGTGAGGTGGAGATCTCCTACGAGAACCCCGAGTACATCCATCGCGCCTACTTCCGCAAAAAGCACATCGCCCAGCTCTCCGCGATGGTCGCCAAGAAGCTCGCCGGTGCCCTGGCGACCGTGGCCGGCGGCGACATGAACGAGGATTTCGGCGGCGAGCTCGATGAAAAGAAGCTGGCCAAGTACAACTACATGATCGGCATGCAGAAGTTCGACGATCCGGTGGAGGCGGGTGAGTTCGACTCCTTCCAGGAGGCGGTGTCCACCATCGATGCGAATCTCGCCGCCGGCAAGGGCGGATGCAAGCTGGTCTACAAGATCGAGATTCCGGGCAAGAACGTTGTCGACTACGGTGTGGCCATGGATCACGAGGGGCACTACCTGGAGATCATCGGCGAGCGGCACATCGCGGCCCAGCCGTACGACCTGCTGGTGGTCGACGACAAGGCGTACTGCCTCCACGGGCGGTATCGTATCGCCCTGCACTGGCCGGACCTGACCATGGCGACCTTCACCAAGATCATGACCACGCCTGGTAATATCGCCAAGTCTATGAAGGCTGTGTGCGAGAAGTAGGCGTCGTTCCAGTGGTGGGTTACATTCCCGACCCCGGTTGCCTCGCGCAGCCGGGGTCGGTTTTTTTCTATGAGGGTCTGGGGGCTAGTGATTCGGGAGTCGGGGTGGATGGCCGCTGGCCGCGGCCAGATAATTTCATCCGTTTTCAGTTCCCCGAAATGATGATCGCCGGCCCGCAAGGGGCGGCACCTTCCCTAGCCCCTAGCCCCTGCGTTTATGTCTGACCCCCGCTACCGCGATGCCGGCGTGGACATCGACGCGGGAGAGCGCGTCGTCGCCCGGATCCGCGCAGCGGTCACGGGTACCCACACACCCCACGTGCTAGGGGGCATCGGTGGATTCGGCGGGTTGTGTGCCATCCCATCCGGGATGCAGGACCCGGTGTTGGTGAGTGGCACCGACGGTGTCGGCACCAAGCTCATCGTGGCACGCATGGTGGGCCGTCACGACACCATCGGTCAGGACCTGGTCGCCATGTCGGTGAACGACATCTTGGTGTGCGGTGCGCGGCCCCTCTTCTTTCTCGATTATTTCGCCTGCGGCCACCTCGACGAGGACCAGGCGGTGACGGTGATCGAAGGCATCGCCGCGGCCTGCGCTGAGGCCGGGTGTGCGTTGCTCGGCGGCGAGACCGCGGAAATGCCAGGTTGTTACCCGCCGGGTGAGTACGACCTGGCGGGGTTTGCGGTGGGGGTGGTGGAGCGCTCCCGCATCCTCGACGGCAGCGCGGTGCGTCCCGGGGACGTGCTCGTCGGCCTTCCGTCGACGGGCCTCCACTCCAATGGCTACTCTCTCGCCCGCCAGGTCCTGTTCAACCGGCTCCGGCTGGGCGTCGACGACCCGTTGCCCGGCACCGATCGCACTGTTGGTGACACCCTGCTGGTGCCTACCCGCCTCTATCCAGGCCTGGTCCTTCCCCTGGTCGACCAGGGATGGGTACGAGGGATCGCGCACATCACGGGCGGCGGCCTTGTGGACAACCTACCGCGTGCATTGCCGGAGGGCTGCGGCGCCCAGATTTACGCCGGGTCGTGGCCCGAGCCAGCCGTGTTCCAGGTGCTGCGTGAGCATGGCCACGTCCCCGAGGCGGAGATGCATCGTACCTTCAACCTCGGCATTGGCATGGTCCTTATCGCCTCCCCCGAAGATGTCGTGCGCATCGAGGCCGCCCTCGCCGCGCGCAACGAGCCCTGCCACCGCATCGGCGAGGTCGTTGCGGGCGAACGACGGGTCACTCTTGCTTGATGTGAGGAGCACTGTCTGTCGTTCGGACGTGACGCGGCGTGGCCGGAGGATTCCATCCCCGGTGTGCGGCCGCCAGGCTCCCGCCACGTAGACGTCGGGAATCTGTTCTTGTCGCGCACCGTCCTACCGTTCCACGGGCCGGTAAGAAGGCCTGCCTAACCGGCCGGCAGCGGCGTGGCCATGCGGATCTTGCCGTGCTCGATCCGGGTGTGGCACCAGAGACAATCGATCTGTTTCTCCGCGACGTGCTTGTCGTGAATCAGCGCCACCTCCGAGTACTTCTCCACCCGGTCCACGTGGCAGAGGAAGCACTTGTCCCGCGGCGTCACGCCATCCCCCTTGCTGACCTCCACGTGGCACTCCTGGCACTCGTGGCCTGCAGCCAGTGCCTGTTCGTGGGAGAAGGTCCCCCCGTCGACCGCAATGGTCCCGGCTGGAGCCCCGTGACACGACGGGCAGCCGGTCACCGCCTGATCATGGGGGACGCCCTTGAAATGGCAGAGAAAGCAGACGTTCATCGACACCGTGATATGGCTGCCCTGGACGATGTCGGAGTGGCAGCTCCGGCAATGCAGCTGGATGCCGCGTTTCATCTCCGTGAAGTGGGTCTTGTGATCGAAGTGGATCCCTCGCTCGGTATAGATCTCTTCGGATTCGATGAGGCGACGATCGTGGCAGCCCGCCTGCAGGCAGTTCTTGTCAGGGACGTTGGTGAGCGGCCTGGGGTTTTGCGCCCCGGAGAGAAACATGAACTGCGCCGCCAACGCTCGCTCCGGCGTGTAATCGTGACACTTGAGGCAGGGTACCGTGTTGTGCGTGGAGGTCGCCCACTTTTCGTAGTAAGGAACGATATAGTGGCACGCCTTGCAGTTCTCTGGATTCTTGAATGAGACCTCTTTCGCGTACACGTACAGCCCACCGATGACCAGGGCAAACGCCAGTGAGAAGACGACAAATGTATTCTTCACTGCGACTCCTCCCCTGTCGTTACGCGTTAATGACCGATTTCCACAAGCCCAACGCCTAAAGCAACAACATATCATCACCCTTGAGGTGCGGCAAACCGGGCCAGCCGCGGCATCGTCGTCGGTCCGATAAGCGGTCGTGATCGAATGGTTGCTGGCCGCGGAGCCCTCTCCGCAGCGAGCGTTTCGCAGCCGAGCTCCGCCACGTCGGCGCGCTACATGGGATTGCCTGCGTATTGGTCTTCGCTGCGCGGCGCCGACCGCGGAGGCACTCTCGCCCGGATCGTTCACCGGGGACGATCGTGCGAGCGGGCAGACGCCGGTGGAGCCTGACTGCCCCGCCGTCTTGCACCGCCAGGCAGGCGGGTGCCGGTCGCGTGCCCGCGGTGGAGTCGTGGTGGGGGTGCGCGTCAGGTCACCACGCGGACCGTCACGGGTGCGGGTTCAGCGCGCCGCCGTTGGTGTCGGCTCCCAACGGCCGGCCGGATGGCGCGGACGGCGGACCGTTGGGAGCGGACCTCGGATTACTGGATGAGGCTGATCAGGTCGACCAGCATCTGGTCGGTGGTGCGGATGGTACGGGTGTTGGCCTGGTAGCCGCGCTGCACCTGGATCATGTTGACGAACTCGGTGGCGAGGTCGACGTTCGACTTCTCCAGGGCCGCGCTGGAGATCAACCCGCGGCCGCCGGTGTCCGGACTGCCCACCAGGGGTTGGCCGGACGCGGTGGTCTCGATGAACAGGTTGCCGCCGAGGCGCCGAAGTCCGCCGTCGTTGGCGAACGTCGCCAGTGCGATGCGACCGATGACGCGCGTGCCGCCGTTGGAGAAGGCACCCTCGATGTTCCCATTGTCGGTGATACCGATGTTGAGGAGAACACCGGCACCGAAGCCGTCCTGCGTCTGCGAAGCCACGTTCGACGCGCTACCGAACTGGGTGGTGCCGTCGAGGCCGGTGATGCTGCCCTCGGAGTTGATGTTGGTGCCGAAGTCCGGAGCGATGGTCTGGGGAGCCGCTAGGTCGTTCCAGGTGATGGAGATCGGGTTGGTGGTCGTCTCGTCGAACAACGCCCCATCCTCGGTGAAGGAGAGCGTACCGTTGCCCACCTGGGTAAGGGTCGTGTCGGTGGGCAAGGGGTTGCTGATCTCGGTCTTGTCCACCGCCGCGTACCACTCCCAGTTGAGCGAGCTGTCCTTGCGGAAGAAGAAGGTGAGGAAGTGGTCGTTGCCCAGGGTGTCGTAGATCGTGAGGGTGGTGGAGAAGTTGGAGGTATCGGTGGTGTCGGTGATGTCGAATGCCGGCGGCGGGTCGACGGTCGAGTCGAGGTTGGCAGCGATGGTGGCGGCGGTGGTGGCCTGGGGGGGGGCATTGTGCTCGATGACGATGTCGCTCAGTCCGCTGGCGAGATTCCCCTGCTCGTCTGCAGCGAATCCACGGACCGCGTAGCCGGCGGTGTTCGACAATATGCCGTCCTTGTCGAAGTGAAAGCGGCCGGCACGGGTGAAGTAGTCACTGCCGTCCTTGCGCACCATGAAGAAGCCGCGACCGTCGACGGCCAGGTCAGTGGCCCCCCCGGTCGTCTCGAAGGAGCCCTGGGAGAGGTCGAACGCGATGCCCGACAGGGCGGTCCCGGCCCCCAGGGCCTGCTCCGAGCCGATGCTCGCGCCGAGCAGGTCCTCGAAGGTCGCCGACGATGCCTTGAAGCCGATCGTGTTGACGTTGGCGATGTTGTCGCCGATCACGGACATGGCGTTGCCGTTGGTGTTGAGGCCGCTGATGCCGACGAACAGGGAGCTGAGAATGGACATGTCGTGCTCCTAAATGTGGGGTTGGATCTACTGATACAGCTCATTGATGGCGGAGATTGGGGTGCGGCCATGGCTCGTGAGGAGCCACGGCTCGCTGCCCGATAGGTCGACGCCGGTGACGGTCTGGGTGCCGAGTAGCTGGCTGGTGATCGGATTCCCGTCGCCATCCATTGCGCTGACCGCGAGGTGGTAATCTCCGGCGGCGGCGTGGCTGCCGTCTCGGGTCATGCCGTCCCAAGTGGCGTGATGCTGGCCCTGAGGTAGGGCGCCGAGGTCCACGGTGGAGACGACCTTGCCCGCGTCATCGGTGATGGTGACGGCGACCCGCTCGGCGTCGCCCATCAGCTCGACGCGCAAGGGCAGTGTGCCGCCGTCATCGAGGTGCAGTTTCTCGACCGGGGCCTCGACCTCACGCCCGAGAAAGCCCAGCGCCTGGAGGGTAGAGAGGCCCGCCTGGCTCGCGAGCAGGTCGTCGAACTTGCCATTCAGGTTGGTGAGCTGCTCCAGGGAGGAGAACTGGGCGAGCTGTGCGGTGAACGCCGTGTTGTCCATCGGGTCAAGCGGGTCCTGGTACTGGAGCTGGGTAGTGAGCAGCTCGAGGAACTCGAGCTTGTCCACGTGATTGCCGTCGGCACCGGCGGATTGCAGGGTTGGGGCGACGGCGGCGGCGAGAGTGTTCTGGACTTCCATGGCGGTCCCTTCTGGAGAGGAGGATCACGCGATGCGGTGGAAGAGCTGGTGGTCGCTCCTGCGTGGTGCCGGGGGGGGCGATAGGGACGCAGGCGGCGTGTTGTCATCCCGGGGCGCGCCCGGCCCCCCCCCATCCGGCTGCTGCCAGTGACGCTCACCGGAGCCGTGGTGCAGGTCCACCGATAGCTGTGGGTCGGCGAAGCCCTGGGCGACGAGCTGCTGGCGCAGGTCGGCGAGGTGGTGGGTGAGGAGATCGCGGGCGCCCTCGGTGTGGGCGACGAGCTGGGCGTGTATCGCGTCGCGGCCCACCACCATGGACAGCTCGACCCGGCCCAGCTCCGGTGGATGCAGGACGATCTCGAGTCGATGCTCGCCGGCCGGCGTGGCGCGCAGCACCTCGTTGGCCAGCACCTCGGTGAGGCGTTCGGCTGTCACCGGTGCCTGGGGTGCCGCGGCTGGTGCAATATGCTGCGCGAGCGTCGTGGCCGGCGAGGGGTGGGCAGACATCGTGTGGACGAGGCCACCAGCGCCTCCGATTGCCGATGGAGTCACGTGGGCGGGCTCGCCGCGAGGCGCGTCGTGGGTCTCGGCCGGACCAAGACCGTTGCGCTGCGGCGGCGTCGCCTCCACGGAGGGGCGGGTATTGTTCACACCCTCTGCGGCGTCGCTCGGCGGCGGGGGCGGCCCGTCCTTGGCCGGTCCATTGACCGTCGGCCCCTTCGCCTGACTCGCCACGTTGTGCACGACCGGCAGGTGGTGCGGTGCACGAGGCTCCATGCCCTCCTCGTCAGCGTCCATGACGTTGGCCGGGTCGTGCTTGATCTCGCCATCCCGGACGATGACTGCCGGCCGTGGGGCTCCGGAATTTGCCGCCGGTCTGCCCGGCTCGGGATCGGTCCGGGCGCGCGTCAACGCCGGCGGAGCCATGGCCCCCCGGGCTGTCATTCCGTCGGAGTGGGGCTCGTAGGTCGCACCCGGCGTGGGACGGGGCTTCGCCGGTGTGGCTACGTCAATAGCGGTGGCTGCCGATGCGGAAGCCGCCTGCGCTTCGGTGTCGAGCGTGGCAGGAAGCGCCGGCCCTGGTGCTCGCGAGCCTGCCGATGACGCGCTCGGAATGGGGGCGGTTACGGCGGGCGCGACGCTCGCCGGAGCCGCATCGTCCCGGGGTGTCCGCGCTTCGGGGTACCCGTCGTGCGTCGCATGCGGCGTGACATGAGTGGCGACTCGGACCGTCACCGGGGTCGGGACGGGGGCCGGCGTTGGAGGCGCCTGGGTCTCGGCTGTGAGCGTAACCGGGCCGTCCGTCCATGGTGGCGCGGCGGTCGTCGCTGGAGCGCCCAGGGCGTTCACGATCCCACGGAGCGTCACACCAGACGGGGCCGTCGGGTCACGAGGTGAGGGTACGTCGGGATGCTGGGCGTCCACCGTGCCCGGACGGGTGTTGGAAGTCGAAGGTGGAGATATCGCGGGCGCGCCTGGCGGTCTCGCAACACCTGCCCGGTTATCGGCGCTCGGTGTTTCTAGGCGTTCGAGGTACGGCGACACATGGGCCGACACCGCTGGGGCAGGGGCGGGATCAGCCATCGTTGGAGCCATGGTCACCGGCGCGGCGGTGTTCGGGAGCAGTATTGCCGAGGACAGTGTGTTCTCGGCCGTGGTCGGGAACGCCGCCGGCGTGGCCGATGGGTGCACCGGCGGGGCGCTGGTGGCCGCCGCCGGGTCATCGCCCGCTACGGTGATCGGGGTGGCTTCCAGCGCGGGGCTCGTTGGTTGCGGAATCCCTACGGGTAGCCCGAAGCGGCTGGCGACGCTCCGATCGATGCCGGCCCCGTCCTCCTCCGCAGGGTCGTCGCCGTCGGCTTCGATGGGAGCGAGCCGCGCCCGCGGATCCCCAACGGGTTCCGGCGGCGGTGTGTCCGTGGGCATCTCGCCGAAGAAAGTCAGCAGAGTCGCGACGAAGGGCTCTTCGCCATCGCCGGGCGGCATCGGCGCCGCCGGGATGGCGGCGGGGGGGGCCGCGCGATTGGATACGGTGGGGACCGACATCATTGAGTCTCCTCGCACGGAAACGGCCTTCTATTGCAGGCCCCGACCCATCAAGCGCGCGATCTCTACGGCCTTCGCCGGCGGCAAGAGATCCATGATCTTGGCCGCCTTCTTCTCGTTCATACGGCCGAGGATGTTGGTGGCGAGCCGCTCGTCCATGGTGCCGATCGCAGCCGCCGCGGGAGGCGGCTTCATCGCGGTGTAGACCTTCACGAGCTGGGCGATGTCCGCCTCCTCCATCTTGCGCCACTGGGTCAGGTACTCCTCCATCGACCGTTGCATGGCAGCGAGCCGATCGAGTCGCTGGTCAAGCTCGTCGCGCAGCAGGGTGAGCTGGCGCTCGCGGTCGTCCAGCTCCAGGGCACGGGCATCGAGGGCCCTGCGTCGCTGCGTCAGATCGAAGACGTCGACGTCGGGGAGCCGTGGTAGCGCCTCGCCGCGGATGATGGCCACCTCCTCCTCGTCAACGACGACGTCGGGGGGCATCTCATGGTCGTCGCTCTCCTGGGCGGCGAGGGTGGTGGCGAGCACGGCGCACCACCCGACGATCAGGATGGTGGTGACCCAGTGGCGGAGTCGAAGGGCTCTATCCATGGCGGCGGGCGGCGATCTCGTCGATGTCGCGCTGTTCCTGACGTCGGACTTCGACCTGGTACGCGGTCAGATCCCGGTCGCGCAGGGTCTCTACCGCCTTGTGTTCTCGGCGGGCGGAGAGCAGTGCGTGGCGGGCGGCGAGAATCTCTTCACCGAGGTCGGCGAGACGACGCTCGTGATCGCGGCGCCGCACCGTGAGCGCGTGCCGGTAATCCTCCGCGAGGCGCGCGCGGGCGAGATCACCCTGCACGACCAGGTCTTGACGCTCGCGGCAGGTGCGGCGCATCTCCTCGTCCAACGCGCGGATCTCCTCCCGGATCCCGCTCGCCACGGTGCGGAGGCGGATCAGGTCTTCCCGACGCCTCTCTTCCACGAGGCGACGCTGTTCCAGGACGGCCTGGAGACGGAAGGCGAATGGCTTCATGACTCGGTCTCGATGGGGGTGATTTCCGGGAAGATGCGCTGCAGCTCCTCGAAGCACTCAGGCAATCGGCACGCGCGATCGACCCCTTGTTGCAGGTAGCTTCGCAGCGCATTGATACGGTCGATGGCCTTGTCCACGTTCGGGTTGTTGCCGCGTGAGTAGGCGCCGATGTTGATCAGGTCCTCGGCGCGTGCGTAGTCGGCGAGACAGCCGGTGAACGCCGCCGCGAGGCGCCGCTGGTGCGGCGTCGTGAGCTGGGTGATCAGCCGAGAGACGCTGGCCGGTACGTCGATGGCAGGGAACTGCTGGCGTGCCGCTAGCTCCCGCGACAGGACGATGTGCCCATCGAGTATGCCGCGCATGTGGTCGGCGATCGGCTCGTTCAGGTCGTCACCCTCGACGAGCACCGTGTAGATACCGGTGATCGAGCCGCGGCCGGTACATGTGCCCGCGCGCTCCGTGATCTTTGGCAACAGGCTGAACACCGACGGAGGGTAGCCCCGGGTGGTGGGCGGTTCACCGATGGCGAGGCCGATCTCCCGCTGGGCGACGGCAAAGCGCGTCACGGAGTCCATCATCAGCAGCACGTCGTTGCCGTGATCGCGGAAGTACTCGGCGATGGCGCATGCGACGAAGGCACCACGGGTTCGCTCGAGCGGCGACTGGTCCGAGGTGACCACGACGACCACCGAGCGAGCGAGACCACGGGCACCGAGATCTCGCTCGATGAACTCCCGTACCTCGCGGCCGCGTTCGCCGATCAAAGCGATGACGTTGACGTCGGCATGGGTGTGGCGCGCCATCATGCCCAGCAGCGTGGATTTACCCACGCCGGACCCGGCGAGGATGCCGACGCGCTGACCGCGGCCGACCGTCAAGAGACCGTTGATGGCACGCACCCCGAGATCCAGGGGCTCATCGATTGGTGTTCGTTGCAGGGAGCCCGGCGGTGCGGCGTAGAGGGGATAGGCGGTCTCGGTACCGAGGCGACCCTTTCCATCGATCGGTCGGCCGAGGGCGTCGAGCACCCGCCCGAGCAGTCGGTCGCCCACGGCGACGCCGGCCTGGGGAGTCCGCGCTACCACGCGACTGCCCGGCCCGACGCCGCGCAGGTCGCCGAGCGGCATGAGCAGGACGCGGTTCTCCTTGAAACCCACCACCTCCGCGGTGATGGAGCTCGATCCGTCGCGGGTGAAGATCTCGCACGTGCCGCCGATGGACGAGCCGCGGCCGTACGCCTCGATCACCACGCCGACCATACGCGCGACCTT
>JASFUG010000018.1:0-18826 GCA_050050395.1 Nitrospirota bacterium | reverse complement strand
CCAGCAAACCCATTGAACGACCTCTCAGCCAATTGCAGTCGTCACCCCCACGGGCAAGGATCGCACCATGGACTCCCTCTGGGTCTATCTGGCGCTGACGTGTGCCTTCACCAACGCCACCAGCGATGCACTGCTCAAGCGTAGTCTCACCCCGAACAACGAGCTGCTCCTCGCCTGGCTGAAGCTCGGCATCGCCCTGCCGCCCCTGTACCTGGCGCTGTGGGTGGCGACGCAGCTCCCGGACGCCGGGCTGCCGGCCCCGTCCGCCGCGTTCTTCCGGGCCATCGCCATTTCCCTGCCGCTGGAGGTCCTCGCCCTGGTGCTCTACACCAAGGCCCTGCGCCTCTCGCCCCTGGGCCTGACCATACCCTTCCTCTCCCTGACGCCGCTGTTCCTGATCCTGTTCGCGTACGTGATCGCCGGCCAGCGGGTCTCGCTGCGTGGCGCCGGCGGGATCATCCTGATCGCCGCCGGCAGCTACCTGCTGAACCTGCCGGCGGCGCGAGGCGGGATGTGGGCACCCTTCCGCGCCATCGCCCACGAGCCGGGGTCAAGACTGATGATCGCCGTGGCAGCGATCTACGCCATCACGTCGTCCCTGGGCAAGGTGGCGATCACCGCCTCCTCGCCACTGTTCTTCGGCGCCACCTACTTCACCGCGCTGTTCGTCGCCTTCACCCCCGTCGCCGTCCGCGGGGCGGCGGGAAGCCGACCGCACGTGGATCGGCGGCTGCTCAGCCAGGCCCTCGCGCCCGGTCTGCTCTATGGCGTGATGATGGTCACCCACACCCTCTCCATGGGTCTCGCGAACGTGGCCTACATGATCGCGGTGAAGCGAACCTCGTTGTTGATGGCGGTGGGGTACGGCTACTTCCTGTTCCACGAAGGCCACCTCCGGGACCGCCTCGCCGGAGCCGGGCTGATGTTCGCCGGGCTGGTGCTGATCGTCACCGCCGGGTGACGGCCCGGGGAAAAGCTCAAGTCCGGGACTTGACTGGCGATAAATTGGGATTATTATCCCAATAATGTCCGAGCGCCTCGCCACCACCCTGTCCGCCGCCCTCCACCGGCTCCTCCGGCCGGTGGCGCGGATCTGCCTGCGCAACGGCCTGCCGTACGGCGCCTTCGCCGACGTGGCCAAGCGGGTCTTCGTGGAGGTGGCGACCGAGGAGTTCCGGCTGCCGGGGCGGAAGCAGTCGGTCTCCCGTGTCTCCGTGCTCACCGGCCTGACGCGCAAAGAGGTCAGCCGCATCCAGGAGCTCCCGCCACCGGACGATACCGGTGCCGCGGAACGCCACCACCGCGCGGCGCGGGTAGTGAGCGGCTGGCTGCGGGACCCGGAGTTCGCCGAGCCGGGCGGGTGGCCGGCGCACCTGCCCATGGACGGCGAGAGCGGCTCCTTCACGGCCCTGGTGAAACGGTACAGTGGCGACGTCCCGGTGCGCGCGATCCTCGATGAGCTGGTGCGCGTCGGCGCCGCCGAGCGCCTACCCGACGGCAACCTACGCCTCCTGCGTCCCGCGTACCTGCCGACCAGTGGCGAGGTGGACAAGCTGCCGTTTCTCGGCACGGACGCGGCCGACTTCATCGCCACCATCGACCACAACCTTCGCGCAGCGCCGGAGGACGCCTACCTGCAACGCAAGGTGATGTACGACAACCTGCCGCAGGAGGCGGTCGTCGAGTTTCGCCCCCTGGCGACGCGCAAGGCGCAGGCCCTGCTGGAGGAGCTGGACCGCTCACTCGCCGCCCACGACCGGGACGCCAACCCGGCCGCCACGGGTGAAGGGCGGCTACGCGCGGGCATCGGTGTGTACTACTTCGAGGAGCAACTCCCGCGGGAGGAGTGATCATGGCTCGCCTCACCCACATATTCCTTCGCAGTGGATCGATCGGCCTCGCCTTGATCGCCTTGATCGCGTGCGGCGGCGGTGGCGATAGCGATTCCACCGACGTGGCGGGTGGCGGGATCAGCGGAACCGGCATCAGCTCCGGCCCGATCACCGACTTCGGCAGCATCGTGGTCAACGATGTCCACTTCGACGTGACGACCGCCGCGATCACCGTCAACGGCACCGCCGCCACCGAGGACGATCTGCACCTCGGCCAGGTGGTGACCGTGGAATTCACCGGCGACACGACGACTGGCCGAGCCACCGCCACGGCAGTCGACTATCGGCGAGCCCTGGCGGGCCCGGTCGAGGATGTCGACCTGAACGGTCGGCGAGTCCGGGTTCTTGGCCAATGGATCGCAGCGGATCGCCTCCTGGCGGCCAACGACGACGATCGGCCCGACGTCGAGCTCGACCTGGAGGACTTCGCCTCCGACGACGTCGTGGAGATCAGCGGCCAGTTCGATGCCGACGGGGTCCTTCATGCCACGCGCATCGAACGGAAGGGACCCGCCGCCCCGCCCGAGGTGGAGGTGAGAGGCGTGATCCAGGACCTCCGCTCGAACACCTTCGCCATCCGTGATCTGAGGGTGGACTACCGCGGCGCGATGGTCCACCACCACCTTGCCGAGGGTGCGCTGGTGGAGGTGAAGGGTGCTCTCGGCAACGCGGGGACGGTGATCGCCACCGAGGTGGACGTGAAGGACGATCCGAGCCCGGTGGCCGGCAGCCCGGTCGGCACCGAGGTGGAGATCGAGGGCTTCATCACCGAGTTCCACCGCTTCGCCTCCCATGGCGAGCTCACCGTCGACCAGCAGCGGGTACGCAAGACGGACTCGACCAAGTTCAAGGGCGGCGCAACGGCCGACGGCACGCGCCTCGGCCTCAACGTGCGGGTGGAGGTCGAGGGCATCGTCGGCAATGACGGCGTGGTCATCGCCACCGAGATCGAGCTCGACGACTGAGGAGCCAGCCCATGACTTATCCCGAGATGATCCAGAGTCTCACCGAGCGCGGTGAGCACTCGGTAAGCAACCTGTGCCGCGCGCGTCAGGCCGCGTTGACCGCCGCCTTGATGGACCAGGTGTCGGAGGCGTGGCGTCGCGCCTTCATCTCCGACTCACCCCTCGCCTTGCGCTATCCGGAGCTGCTCCACCAGGCGCTCCAGGAGACCATCACCCCAGAGGAGCTCGGCCGGGCGATCATGGACGGCGCCATCGACTACGCCATCTCCCGGGTCGAACGCGACCTGCGGCGATTGCAGGAAGAGATTGCCTAGCTGCGGGCCTACTGCCCACGGGAAGTCCGTAGATGCGCCGCAACCCGCCTCCATCACCCGTCGATTATTTGGGCCTTTTTTCCCAAGACGGTCCCTTCATCACCCCCGGGGTGCACCGTGCATCCCACCTCACAAGGAGGTCACCATGAACATCAAAACCCTTCAGCGGCTCTTCAGCTACCTGCTGCTTGCCGGCTCCCTCGCAGGGCTCGCGGCCTGCGGCGGCGGTGACGGTGGCGGCGACGACGACGCCACCGGAGCGGTAGGCAGTGCCGCCATCCTGATCACCGATGCCACGCATGCCGATCTGGACGACGTGTCCGTCACCATCGACAGCATCACCCTCACGGGCACCGACACCGACGGCAACCCGATCACCCATACCCTCGACGACCTGGACATCGCCCTCAACCTCAAGCACCTGATCACCACCTCCTACCTGGTGGACCTCGTGCAGGGCATCCCGGCAGGCGAGTACGACTCGATCGCGATCCACGTCGTGCGCGTCGTCGTCGATGACTACGATGACGACGAGCCGGCGGTCACGATCCAGGTCGACGAGACCGTCACCCTGTCCCTCGACGACAGCCCCATCGTCGTGAGCGACGGTACGACCACCACGATCACCCTCGACTTCGACCTCACCCTCTCCCTGGACGAGGAGGACGGCGAGTGGACCTGGCGGTCGCGGTTCTTCGTGCACCACGGCGACGACGACGACCACAAGGAGGTGGACGACCTGCGCGGGACGATCGCCGCGCCGGCCGATCTGGTGTGCGACCCTCTGCCCGATGGCCTTACCCTCACGCTGACCACCCTGCGTACCGATCGCGAGATCAACGTGGTGGTGAACGAGGATACGGAGGTCGAGAACGAGGCGGCGGATGACGAGAGCGAAGACCTCGACCTCGCCGGCCTCTGCGCTCTCCTCGGCGACCTGGGCGACGACGAGACCCTGCGGGTGGAGGTCACCGGCTCGTTCGAGGATGGCGACCTCATCGCCTCCAAGCTGGAGATCGAGGACCCGGACGACGTCCACGTGAAGGGCACCATCACGGCCCTCACCGATCCGGACGGCAATCCGGTGGTGGTGACCAGCGCCGTCAACCTCCTCGCCTGCTCGGACACCTACGGCTCGATGACGGTGGAGGACATCTTCGGCGATGAATACGTATTTGACTTCGTCGCCGGCCACGATGTGGCATTCAAGAATGCCGACGAGTGCAGCGACCTCGAGGAGGCGATGGCGGAGCAGGCCACGGTGAAGGTGAATGGCACCCGCCAGGACGACGACTCGATCATCCTCGACCGCGTCAAGCTGGAGGACGACGACGAGCACATGGAGTTCGAGCGTCATCGTGATCGCCACATGGCCATCCACGGCCGGGCCGCCGGTGCGCCCGACGACGAGGGACTGTTCCTGATCGGCGACGTGCACGTGAAGGTCGACGACCACAACAAGGTCATCCGCACCGGCCAGAGCAACCGCCACCATAGCGGCCGCCCGGTGGACATCGCCGAAGGCTCCTGCCTGCAGCTCTCGGGCGAGGTGGACGACGACAATGTCCTGGAGGCGAAGAACGTCGTGATCCTCCCCGACACCGCGTGCCGGTGATCCGCTCGCTGGCGTGACGCAACCCAGGGCCGCCGGGAAAACCCGGCGGCCCTTTTTTTGCGCCGGGCCGCTACTTGGGAGGGAGTGTCCGGGCGAAGCGCACCCCCTGCTCCACCCAGTCGACGAGGGGGTCGTCCGACTCATAGCCTTCCGGCCCGACCATCACCCAGCCGCACATGGCGCGACCGGTGATATCGAACAGCCGCGTGAGGGGCCGCGCCAGGGCCGCGTCGCGACGCTCGGGCCCGACCCGCACGATCAGGTCGTCGCGCAGCACGCCGCACGCGATGTCGCCGTTCACCAGGAAGCCGACGCCGCCGAACATCCGCTTCTCCCCCACCCCGGCGACCCCGTCCAGTGCCTCCCGCATTCGCTGCGCCAACCCCTCGTCAAATGCCATAGGTCCGACCCGCGCTCGGTCCCCCTCGTCGTGATTCTGTGTCGAAGGCCATGGCATAATGGCGAAACTAGTGGATCGAGGGCCATGGGCGCGAAACCATTGACGGAGGTCGCAAGACTCCGGGCTCGGGTCGCCGAGTTGGAGTCTCTGACGGCGGGGCTTCGGGAGGCAGCGGCGCCGCTGCGTTACAGCGAGGAGCGCTTTCGTACCATCTGTGAGCACGCACCGGTGATGATCGACTCGTTCGACGAGAGCGGTCGTTGCACCCTGTGGAACCGGCAATGCGAACGAATACTCGGCTGGACTCGCGCGGACATCGTGGAGCTCGAAGATCCCATGTCCGTGTTCTATCCCGACCCCGACGAACACGACCGTGTCCTCGATGCAATTCAACATGCCGATGGCCGCTTTCGCGAGTATCGCGTTCTCGCGAAGGACGGCTCGACACGCATCCAGCTGTGGGCCAACTTTCGTACGCCCGCAGGTGTACGGATCTCCGTCGGGCACGACGTCACCGAAGAACGCAGGATCGAGGAGGAGCTGCGCCAAGCCCAGAAGATGGAGGCGCTCGGGCAGCTCGCGGGCGGCATCGCCCACGACTTCAACAACATCCTTACGGTCATCCTCACCAACGCAAATTTGATCGCCCGCAAGCTCCCGAAAGACCAACCGCTGATCTCCCAACTAACCGAGCAGATCGAGGCCTCGGCACGGCACGGGGCGGATCTCGTCCGCCGGCTCTTGGATTACAGCCGCGTGGAGATGATGTCCGTCTCCCCGGTAGACCTCAACGGCATGCTGGACGAGCTGGTACCGACCCTGCGCCGCCTGCTCCCGGAGAACATCGAGGTTGGCTGTGTGACCGACACGGCGCTCCCGCCGATGCGGGCCGATCGCGGTGCTGTGGAGCGAATCCTCCTCAACCTCGCGACCAACGCCCGGGACGCGATGCCTCACGGCGGCATCTTGCAGATCGCGACGCGTTGCACCCGACGTGACGGCAGGGAATACGTCGTGCTGTCCGTGCGCGACGAGGGGACCGGCATGGACGCCAGGACACGCGACCGGGTCTTCGAGCCGTTCTTCACCACGAAACAAGGCAGCGGCGGCACCGGTCTGGGGCTGACCATGGTGTATTGCGTGATGCAACAGCAAGGTGGCCTCGTCGAAGTGACGAGTGAAGTCGGCCGTGGGACGACCGTCGACACCTTCTTCGCCTGCGCGGCGGCCACCGAGGCGGAAAGGCCGGAGCGATCGGCCCGCCCGAAGCCAACAGCCGCCACGATCCTGCTGGTTGAGGACGAGGCAACCATCCGGATGGCGACTGCGCTCACGTTGCGCGAAGACGGCTATGCGGTGCTTGAAGCGGCTGACGGCGAGGAGGCGCTTCGCATCGCCCGCACCCGCCGCAACGAGATCGACCTCGTCATCTCGGATGTGGTCATGCCGCGGCTCGGCGGCCCCGACCTCTACCGCGCCCTCTCGGAGGAGGGGCTCAATCTCCGCTTTTTGTTCATCACGGGCTACGCCGCCAATGGTGCCGCCGATCGCCTCGAACGGGCAGTGCCGGTACTCTACAAGCCGTGGACCGCGTCGGAGCTTGCGGACCGGGTCGCGGAGCTGCTCGTCGACGATCACGTGAACGAAGCGTAGCCGCTCCTCCCGCGCCACGTCCCCATCGAGCATGGCTAGCCCCTTCGCATGGCCAGAACACCGTCGGTCGTCTCGACCAACTGTGCTTAGCCTGCAGATCGCCGTACGATGGCGCCCACACAACCCAACCCGCTGAAGCGCAGGCGACGAAAGGAAAGCCATGTCCGAAGAGAGCCTAGACAAAGCTGCCGTCATCCAGATGCTGAACCGGATCCTGGAGCTCGAGCTCGCGGGAGTCGTGCGCTACACGCACTACTCGTTCATGGTCTATGGCTACGGCCGGATCCCGATCGTATCGTGGCTACGTAGCCAGGCGGATGAATCGCTTCTCCATGCGCAGGAGGCCGGCGAGCTAGTCACCCAGCTCGACGGCGAGCCATCTCTGGGGATCGGGCCGTTGCTGGACAGCCAGACCCACGATATCGGCGCCATCCTCGCGGAGTCGCTCAAGCACGAAGAAGGCGGCCTGAATGCCTACGGCGACCTGCTGGCCCTGGTAGAGGAACGCTCGGTCATGCTCGAAGAGTACGCCCGGCGCATGATCAGCGACGAGACCCGCCACGCCGGCGAGGTCAAAAAGATGCTGCGCACGCCCGGCGATCGATAGATCTCGTCGCTGCAGCTAGCTGGGCTGGGGCACGCGCGTCGTCGCACGGCGCAAGCACTGGCACCCGATGCGTCCACCCGAAGCGACGGCAACTTTATGCTGTTGTTGCACTGGCTCCACCTCGTCAGTCGCGCCCACCCACGCACCACAACAAGAGGCGATGTCGCCAACCGCGCTGCCACCATTCGCGTGGATTCGCGCACCGATTCGCGTCCATTTGCGGTTAATCATCTTGAGAGTTGGCCATTACTCCTTGAGCTCGATCTCGAGCCGGCCCTCGCTGACGCGGATGCGGTCGACGCCGTCGGCGAAGGACTTCCAGAAACCCGGCTGGCCACCGAACTCCCGCACCAGGTCGATGTTCTTCATCCCGCCGAGCCAGGCGTTGGGCATGGGCACGCCCATGAGGGTGATGCCCTTGAGCACCACGACAGGGCGGCCGTCACGGTAGGCCAGCTCCATCCCGGCCCGCACCTTCAGCACCTGGCCCCCGAGGACCGGAAAGTCCTCGTCCATGGACACCAGGAGCTTGGCGCTCACCAGGTCGTCGGCGAGGTCGATGGCGACCTTGCGAGCCAGGTCGGTGTTCTTCGCCAGCAGGGCGTTGAGCTCCCGCTCGGTGAACATGATCGAGCGGCTCGCCCCCGCCTCGCTGTACGGCTCGGGCTCGAGTGCCGGTTCCTCCGGCGGGCCAGGGGGTGTCTGAGCGGGTTGGCCGGGGCGCCCACGTTGAAGCGAATCGAGGCGCTCCAGCTTGGCATCGAGGGTCTGCTCCTCCTTGACGCTCAAGGTCACCGGCCGGAACTCGCTCGGGAAGAGGTAGTGCCTCACCACCCAGACGGTGACGATGGCGGTCACCACTACCGCCGCGATCAACAGACCGAGGACAGGCAGACAGCCGAGGCGACGGTCGTTGCCATTGGTCGCGGGGGTCCGTGTCTCTTGGTTCATGGCTCACCGGCGGTCGACAGTGCGGGATTCAAGCGCTCCCCGCCATCGATCGAGATCCCGTCTTGTCACGACGAGCTTATCGTGTGCCTCGTCATAAGGGCGCCTGCGACCTCGCCCGCCACGCTCCTCGGCCTACTCTCCCGCTAGCGCCGAGGTGCGCGCGCGGAGGACGGCGCCGCCCCCTTGCCGCGGCGGCCGTAGCCCTCCAGGCCGTGGCGGCGCAGCTTCCCTTGCAGGGTGGTGGGCCTGAGGCCGAGGAGGGCCGCGGCGCCGTCGTCGCCGTAGATCTTGCCGCCGGCGGCATCCAGCGCGCGTTCCAGGAGCTGCCGCACCCCCTCGTCGAACGAGGCGCCCGGCGGTGCCGCGACGCCCTTCCGGCGCCGCGCCGGCAGCTCGGGCAGAAGCAGCTCGCCCGGTGGGCTGAGGATCAGGGCGCGCTCCAGGAAATTCTCCAGCTCGCGCACGTTGCCCGGCCAGGGGTACGCACCCAGGGCCGCGATGACGTCGTCGCGTACCGCCGGCGGCTTGCGGTTCATGCGCCGGGCGTGGCGCTCCACCAAGTGGCGGGTCAGGGGTGCGAGGTCCTCGAGCCGGTCGCGCAGGGGCGGGAGATCGATGGGGAAGGTGTTGAGACGGTAGTAGAGGTCCTCACGGAAGCTGCCGGCCTGGACCATCTCCTCCAGTGGGCGATGGGTGGCGGCCACCACGCGCACATCGACGGCGATCTCCTCGCCACCGCCCACCCGCCGGATACGCCGCTCCTGAAGGGTGCGCAGCAGACGCACCTGCACCGAAAGGGGGGCGTCCCCCACCTCGTCGAGGAACAGCGTGCCGCCATCGGCCTGCTCGAATTGCCCGGCCCGGCGGCCGGTGGCGCCGGTGAAGGCGCCCTTCTCGTGGCCGAACAGCTCGCTCTCGATGAGCCCCTCCGGGATCGCTCCGAGGTTGACCACCACGAACGGCCCCGCGGCCCGTGGGCTCGCCTCGTGGATCGCCCGCGCCAGCCCCTCCTTGCCGGTGCCGGTCTCGCCTCGGATCAGGACGGTCGTGGTGGCCCGCGCCACGCGCGCGACCTGGTCCATCACCGGTGCCATGGCCGGGCTCACCGCCACGTACTCGCCCCATTGCCGCCCGACCTCTTCCTTGAGCACGGCGTTCTCGCGCGCGAGCAGCCGGTTGAGGCGGCGCACCTCCTCCACCATCAGGGAGTTGTGCAGGGCGATGGCGATGAGCCGCGCCACCCGCTCGGCGTGGTGGAAGCAGTGCTCCATCAGCCCCTCCTCCGGGGTGTGGGCGATCTCCAGGGTGCCGATGGGACGGTCATCGAGGATCAGCGGGAAGCACGCCACCGAGCCGTAGCCCGCCACCGCCAGGGTGCGCTCCTCGCGGAACCGGCCGGCCGTGGCATCGAGGTGCTCGATCACTACCGCCGCGGCCTTGCGGATCGCGGCCCCCGAGATGGAGCCGTTCAGGGGGAAGCGGTGACCCGGCCCGTGGCCCGCTCCCTTGGGATCGTTGACCAGCAACACCTCTCCCCAGCCCGCCGGGTCGTCCAGGGTCCGGTAGACCACCACCCGGGTGGCGCCGAAGTGGCGCCGCAGCAACGCGGCGATGCGCTCCAGGACCGTCTCCAACTCGACCGTGGCGAGCACCGAGGTGATCGCCTCCTCCAGGAGGGCGTCGGCCGGCGCACGGTGCAGGGCGTGGGGGTCGTGCCCGACCTCCTGATGGTGGTGATGGTCGTGAGGATGCATCACTCGGATGTACCGAAATTTGGTTGTGCGCGCCACCGTTATCTCGTCGTGACCCTACGCAGCAGCGGTCCAACCCGCGAACTTTCAACGTATTTCGTGCTGGCACGGCGCCTGCATAAGTCATTCTTGAGTCGCATCACGAGCGCCGCCGCCAAGACGAGAGAAAAGCCACCCCCTCCGGACGACCCCATGGAACCCGTTGCCCTCGACCACCTGTTGACGGCCTTCGTCGCCGGCGCGGCGGTGATCCTCAGCGGCGCGGCGTACGCACTGCTGTTCGCCTGGTCCCGCCTCCGCCACCGGCCAGGTCTGATGGGCCCGGCCTATGTAGCCTACGCGTGCCTTGCGGCGGCCGTGCTCACCCTCGCCAACGTATTCCACATGAGCGGCCTGTGGGCACCCGTGGTGGTCGCGATGCTGGTGGGATACCTCGTGGCGCCACGGATCATCTGGCGCCTGACCGTGGCCATCGACGCCACGGACGAAGCCCGACCCGGATCCGATTCCCAGCACGTATGACGCCGGCGGGTTTCCCGCCGGTCGTTTTCTCCCCCCCCCTTCTTGGAGGAGACCCCATGTCCCACACACCTCTGTGGCAGAGCGAGGACTTCTGGCGGAAGGTCGCGGTCTTCGTGACCGCCGGCTCCGCCGTGCTCCTCGTGCTTCTCACCTTCGACAGCTTGTCGAAGACCGCGGCCGGCAGCGACCGGGTGCCGGCCTACACGGTCATCAACCAGCACATCGATTACCGCTTCGACAGCGACCGCAACATGTCGATACCGGTCATCGGTGACCTAGCGCCTCTGTTCGGGAAGATCTTGGGCGAGGCCGAGGCCGAGGCCATGGTGAGCCACGGCAAGAAGACCGTGCAGGCTAAGAACTGCATGAATTGCCACACCTTGCTGGGCAACGGCGCCTACTACGCACCGGACCTCACCAAGGCGTGGGTCGATCCGCAGTGGGGGGACATGATCGACCTCACCGACAGCGAGACCCGCGAGGAGGCGATGGCCAAGTTCCTGGAGCACCCGGACCAGTACGCCACCAATGCCCGCATGATGCCGGACCTGGGCATCACCCCGGATGAAGCCAAGGCCGTGGTGGCCTTCTTGAAATGGATGTCGGCCATCGACACCAACGGCTTCCCCGCCCACTTCAGAACCAGCGGACAGGAGGGTTGATCGTGAGCATGGGAACCTTCGACACCAGCAACTTGAATGGTGGCCAGAGGCTGGCCGTCAAGTACTTCGCCGTCGCCATCGTCCTGTTCGGCGCCCAGGTCCTGTTTGGTCTGGTGTCCGGCCTGCAATATCTGAAGCCCGACCTGTTGTTCGGGATCCTCGACTTCAACGTCACCCGCATGGTGCACATCAACGCCATGGTGGTGTGGCTCCTCTACGGCTTCTTTGGGTCGGTCTACTGGCTGCTGGAAGACGAGAGCGAGCGGCCGGTGGTCGGCCTGGCGCTGGGCAACCTCGCCTTCTACGTCCTCACGGCCGCGGTCGCTGTGGTGGTGGTGGTCTACCTCTTCATCCAGGTCGGGCCGGGCAACGACATGACCCGCTGGCTGATCAACGAGGGCCGGGAATACATCGAGGCGCCGCGCTGGGCGGACATCGGCATCGTGGTGTGCGTCCTGATCTTCTTCTACAACGTCGCCGGGACCTTTATTAAGGGCAAGTTCTCCGGCATCGCCGGTGTTCTGGTCCTTGACCTGGTGGCCCTGGCCGGTCTCTACCTCGCCGGCATGGTCTACATGACCAACATCAGCCACGACCAGTTCTGGTGGTGGTGGGTGATCCACCTGTGGGTGGAGGCAACCTGGGAGGTGCTGGTCGGCTGCATCCTCGCCTGGGGTTTGATGCAGGTCCTGCAGGTGCGTCGCAGGATCGTCACCACCTGGTTGTACATCGAGGTCGCCCTGATGTTCGGCTCCGGCATCCTGGGGCTGGGCCACCACTACTTCTGGATCGGGACCCCCGAGTACTGGTTCGAGATCGGCGGCTTCTTCTCCGCGCTGGAGCCCATCCCCCTGGTGGCCATGGTGGTGCACTCGCTCTACGACTCGGGCGAGCACCACATGCGCAACACCAACCATCCGGCCCTGGCCTGGTTCATCGCCCACACCGCCGGCAACTTCCTGGGGGCCGGGGTATGGGGCTTCATGCAGACCCTGCCGCAGATCAATCTCTATACCCACGGCACCCAGTGGACCGCCTCCCATGGCCACCTCGCCTTCTTCGGGGCCTACGTGACCATCGTCGTGCCGATGATCTACCTCGCAGTCCAGAAGCTGCGCGGTGACATCTGGATGGGGGCCGAGCCGGCCGGCGGCGCCTGGAAGTGGAAGTGGGCCCTCACCCTGCAGGTCACAGGGACCGTCGGCATGGCGGTCGCCCTGATGGTCTCCGGCTACGAGCAGGCGTTCCTCGACCGCGCCATCGGCGGCTCCACCTGGCAGAGCTACTTCGTCGCCCAGGACCACCCGTGGTTCATCCAGGGCATGAAGTGGCGGATGATCTCCGGTCTGGCCTTCACCGCCGGCTATGTCCTCCTGGCCTGGGACCTGGTGACCATCGGTGCGGGGGAGACCCGCAAGGTGGAACAGCTGACCCCCGCCACCGCGGCGGCCTGACCCCAAGCACCACTAATAGGGGACGATCGTTTCGATCGTCCCCCGGAGGAGGAGCATCGTGCATACGCATCTGCTGAAGGTCGGGCTGGCGCTGGCCAGTCTGGCTGTAATCTCATTGACCACCGGTACGGCGTTTGCCGAACGAGGCTACGAGGACAAGCCCAAGCCCCCCCCCGAGGGGATGCGGCGCCTGATCACCCCTGGCGCCCCGTCCTTGACCGAGGAGGAGTTTGCACGCGGCAAGCAGCTGTTCTTCGAGCGCTGCGCCGGCTGCCACGGGGTGCTGCGCAAGGGCGCGACCGGCAAGCCCCTGACCCCGGACATCACCCTCGAGGCCGGGACCGATACCCTGAAGAGCTTCATCACCTACGGCACCGCCGCCGGAATGCCCAACTTCGGCGACTCCGGCGAGCTCTCGGAGACGGACATCGACATCCTGGCGCGCTATCTCCAGCATGACCCACCGGTGCCGCCGGAGTTCAGCCTGGCAGACATCAAGGCCACCTGGAAGGTCCTGGTGCCGCCGGACAAGCGTCCCCGCAAGCCGGAGCACCATCTCAACCTGGAGAACCTGTTCGCCGTCACGCTGCGTGACGTCGGCCAGGTGGCGCTCATCGACGGCGACACGAAGGAGATCGTCGCCACCATCGACACGGGCTACGCGGTCCACATCTCCCGCCTCTCCTCTTCCGGCCGTTACCTGTTCACCGTCGGCCGGGACGCCAGGGTCAACCTGATCGACCTGTGGATGGAAAAGCCGGGCACCGTGGCCGAGATCCGGGTGGGTCTGGAGGCGCGCTCGGTGGAGACCTCCAAGTACAAGGGGTGGGAGGACAAGTACGCCATCGCCGGCAGCTACTGGCCGCCGCAATACGTGATCATGAAGGGCGACACCCTGGAGCCGCTGAAGATCGTCGGCACCCGCGGCATGACCGTGGACACCCAAGAGTACCATCCGGAGCCGCGGGTGGCGGCCATCGTCGCCTCCCACGAGAACCCGGAGTTCATCGTCAACATCAAGGAGACCGGCCAGATCCTGATGGTCAACTACGAAGACCTGGACAACCTCCGGGTGACCAGCATCGACGCCGCGCGCTTCCTGCACGACGGCGGCTGGGATGCCACCCAGCGCTACTTCCTCACCGCCGCCAACAAGTCCAACAAGATCGCTGTGGTGGACTCGAAGGAGGACAAGCTGGTGGCCCTGGTCGACGTGGAGAAGACCCCCCATCCGGGTCGCGGCGCGAACTTCGTCCATCCCAAGTACGGACCGGTATGGGCGACGAGCTGCCTGGGCAACGACCACGTCGCCCTCATTGGTACCGATCCATCGCGCCACAAGCGGTACGCCTGGAAGGTGGTCCAGTCCCTCAAGGGCCAGGGCGGTGGCTCGACCTTCGTGAAGACCCACCCCAAGTCCAGCAACCTGTGGGTGGACACCCCCCTGAACCCGGACCCGAAGGTCAGCCAGAGCGTGGCTGTGTTCGACATCGCGGACCTGGACGCGGGCTACCAATTGTTGCCGATCGCAGAGTGGGCCGAGCTCGACGGTGAAGGCGCCAAGCGGGTAGTGCAGCCCGAGTACAACAAGGCCGGGGACGAGGTGTGGTTCTCGGTGTGGAGCGGCAAGGACGAGGAGTCGGCGATCGTCGTGGTCGACGACAAGACCCGCAAGCTCAAGACGGTGATCAAGGACAAACGCCTGGTCACCCCGACCGGCAAGTTCAACGTCTATAACACGATGAATGACATCTACTGATCCGCCACCACGTGCCGCACCGGGCGGGGACAACCCCGCCCGGCCGGCGTCCACCCGACCCACGATGAACGCACGCCGTTCGCTAGCAGACCTCGCCACGGCCCTGGGCTGCACAGCCATGCTGGCAACGGCGGCCACGGCGGAGGTGCCCGTGGCGCGGCAGGCCGAGCTCTTGCACCTGCTGCGCCAGGACTGTGGCTCTTGCCACGGCACCATGACCATGAAGGGAGGGCTGGGCTCCCCCCTCACCCCGACCGCCCTGGCGGACCGCCCGACCGCGCTGCTGGTCGATATCGTCCTCAACGGTGTGCCCGACACCCCGATGGCGCCATGGAGCATCCTGATGAACGAGGAGGAGGCGACCTGGCTGGTGGAGCAACTCCGCGCCGGGTTGCCGGCGGGACCGTAGCGAGACGTTTCCAACACAGCTGGCTTTTCACCACAGAGACACAGAGAGCGCAGAGTCGCTTTCTTCTCGGCTGGTTCTCCGTGTCCGCTGTGTCTCTGTGGTGAGCGCCCCCCCGGGTGAGAGCCCCCAAACAAAGGAGAGCACCAACATGTCCGACGCACAGTCCCTCTACCAGCGCCTCGGCGGCTACGACGCGATCCAGGCGGTGTGCAGCGATCTCCTTCCCCGGCTGATGTCCGATCCGCAGCTCGGCCGATTCTGGCAGAACCGTGGCGAGGACGGGATCAAACGCGAAAAACAGCTCCTCGTCGACTACCTGTGCAACGCCGCCGGCGGCCCCGTCTATTACACCGGACGGGACATGAAGGTCTCCCATGCGGGTATGGGGATCAGCAACGGCGACTGGCAGGCGCTGATCGATCACCTGACCGCCACCCTGGACAAGTTCGGCGTCCCGGATGCGGAGAAGAACGATGTCCTCGCCTTCATCGATTCCACCAAGGCGGACATCGTCGAGGTCGACTAGGAATGGAGGGGCTAGGGACCGGGGACTAGGAAAGGTCGGCCCTTCGGGCCGGCTGAAATGCCGATGGAGGTCCCACAAACAAACCCTCTGGCCGCCGCAGGCGGCCATCCACCCCTAATCCCTAGCCCCAAATCCCTAACCCCTGACCAAATGAACCGACCACGCCCCCATCTACCCCTTGGGCATGCGGTAGTCGCCCTGACCTTGCTCACCGGCTGTGCCGGCCTGCGCGGCACCGGTGACCTCGGCGTGGTGGTGGAGCGCACCACCGGCCGCGTGCTGGTGGTGGAGACCACCGGGCGAACCATCCTGGGGGAGGTCGACGGGTTGGGTGACCTCTCCCACGCCTCGGTGGTCTATGCGCGGGACGAGCGTTATGGCTACGTCTTCGGCCGCGACGGGGGCCTCACCCGCATCGACCTCCTCACCCGCCGGGTCACCAGGCGCGTGGTGCAGGCGGGCAATAGCGTCGGCGGCGCCATCTCCCAGGACGGACGCCTGGTGGCGGTGTCCAACTACGAGCCGGGGGGCGTCAAGGTCTTCGATGCCGAGACCCTTGCCCTGGTCGCGGATATTCCGGCGACCTATGGCGCCGACGGCACGCGCTCCAAGGTGGTGGGGCTGGTCGATGCACCGGGGCAGCGGTTCGTCTTCAGCCTCTATGACGCCGGGGAGATCTGGGTCGCGGACATGCGCGAGCCGCAACGCCCCTCGATCCGCAGGTTTCGCGACGTGGGCAAGCTCCCCTACGACGGCCTCATCTCCCCCGATGGTCGCTACTACATTGCCGGTCTGTTCGGCGAGGACGGCTTGGCTTTGCTCGACCTGTGGGATCTGGACGCTGGCGTCAAGCGCATCCTCGACGGCTACGGGCGGGGCGAGAAGCCGCTGCCGGTCTACAAGATGCCCCACCTGGAGGGGTGGGCCATGACCGAAGACCTCGCCTTCCTGCCCGCGGTCGGCCGCCACGAAGTGTTGGTGGTCGACCGCCACACCTGGCAGGAGGTGCAGCGCATCCCGGTCCACGGCCAGCCGGTGTTCGTCATGGCCCGTCCGGACGGACGTCAGGTGTGGGTGAACTTCGCCGTACCCGACAACGACACGGTGCAGGTGATCGACGTCGCGGACCTGCGGCTGGTCAAGACCCTCACGCCGGGCAAGGCGGTGCTGCACATGGAGTTCACACCGCGCGGCGAGCAGGTGTGGATCTCGGTGCGCGACGCCGACCGCGTCGAGGTCTACGACACCGCGAGCTATGCCCACCTCACCAGCTTCGACGTGACGACTCCGAGCGGCATCTTCTTCACCGCCCGCGCCCACAAGATCGGCCTGTGACGATGAACGACCTCGAACGAAGGCTCCTCGATGGCTTCCAGCGGGACTTCCCGTTGTCGCCCGCGCCGTACGCCGACATCGCGGCGGAGCTCGCGGTGACGGAAGAGGAGGTCCTCGACGCCCTACGAGGGCTGAGCGAATCGGGGGCCGTGAGCCGTGTGGGGCCGGTCTTCCGGCCCCACACCATCGGCTCGAGCACCCTCGCGGCCATGGCCGTGCCGGCGGCGCGCCTGGCCGAGGTCGCGTCCGTGGTGACCGGCTTCCAGGAGGTCAACCACAACTACGAGCGAGAGCACCGCTTCAACCTGTGGTTCGTCGTGACCGGCCCGGACGACGGCCATATCCAGAACGTGCTCACGGAGATCGAGACCCAGACCGGGCTACCGGTGCTCTACCTACCGATGGCCCACGACTACCACATCGACCTCGCCTTTCCCCTCCACTGCGCGTGACGACCGCTGCCAACCTGGCCATCGCGGCACCGCGCCGCGATCTGTTGGACGCCCTCGACCACCGCCTCATCGCGGCGGTCCAGGGCGGCTTGCCCCTGGTATCGCGCCCTTACCAGGAGATCGCCCGGCGCATCGGCACCAGCGAGTCCGAGGTCATCACGCGGCTTAGGAGGATGCTGAGCGACGACACGATCAAACGTCTGGGGGTCGTGGTGCGCCACCGCAAGCTCGGCTATCGCGCCAACGCCATGGTCGTCTGGGACGTACCCGACGAGGTGGTCGACACCCTCGGTTACCGCCTGCGGCGCTTCGACTGCATCACCCTCTGCTACCGCCGCCCGCGGCGCCTGCCGGTGTGGCCCTACAACCTCTTCTGCATGATCCACGGCCAGGACCGGGCGGGGGTACTGGCGCGGGTGGAGCACCTGGTGGAGCGCTGCGACCTGCACGACGTCCCGCACGAGGTCCTGTTCAGCGGCCGCTGCTTCAAGCAGCGCGGTGCCATGTATCAGCTCCCGGGAGCAGCAACATGAGACCGCCGCGCGCCCTCGACGAGATCGACCGAGCGATCCTCAATCGCCTACAGGCGGGGTTCCCCGTCAGCGCACGGCCGTTCGCCGAGGCGGCGGGCGCGCTGGCGATCGATGAGAGCGATCTCATCGCGCGCATCGACCGGCTGCTGAAGGAGGGTCTCTTGACCCGCTTCGGCCCCCTGTACGACGCGCAGAGGATGGGCGGCGGCGTCACCCTGGCGGCGATGGAAGTGCCGGAGGTGGCGCTCGACGCCGTGGCGGAGCAGATCAACGCCTACCCGGAGATCGCCCACAACTATGTCCGCAACCACCCGCTGAACCTGTGGTTCGTGTTGGCCACCGAGCGACCGGAGCAGATCGCCGAGGTCCTGGCACGGATCTCGAGAGAGACCGGCGTTGCGGTCTACGACTTTCCCAAGGAGGAGGAGTTCTTCATCGGGCTCCAGCTCAGGGTGTGACCCCGACCTCTGTCCAACCGATCGACGCCGTCGACCATGAGATCATCGTCGCCACTCAGGGGGGGCTGCCCCTGACGCCGCGCCCGTACCACGCGGTTGCCCAACAGCTGGGGCTCGCGCCGGAGGAGGTGATGGCGCGCATGCGTCGCATGGTGGAGGTAGGGATCATCCGCCGCATTGCCGCGATCCCGAACCACTATGCCCTCGGCTACCGGGCCAACGGGATGTCGGTGTGGGACGTGGTGGATGAAGGGGTCGCCGAGCTGGGGAGAGCGGTGGGGGCGCTGCCTTTCGTCAGCCATTGCTACCGCCGGCCCCGCCGGCTCCCGCTCTGGCCGTACAACCTGTTTGCCATGGTCCACGGCCATGATCGTCCCGAGGTGGAGGCGCAGGTGGCGCAGATCGCGGATCTGCTCGGCGCGGCAGCGCGCGATCACACGATCCTCTACAGCACCCGCATCCTGAAGAAGACCGGAATGCGGATCGGGGGGTGACTCACGGTTGGTCGCTCGAACGCGCATAGGAAGACATAGAGGAAACAGGCGATGTGTCCAGGCAAGGGGCTGGG
>JASFUG010000017.1:0-19597 GCA_050050395.1 Nitrospirota bacterium | reverse complement strand
CTGAACCCATCGGTCCCTACCGCGCCGCCTGGCGCGTCCTGCGCCGCAACCGCCTGGCCATGGGCGGTCTCGCGGTGCTGGCGGTGCTGGTGGTGGCCGCAGTGGCGGGCAAGGTACTCACCGAGTGGTGGCCGGTGCTCGACCCCTCGACGGTGCGACTGCCGGACAAGCTGCGGCCACCGCTGAGCGCGGTGAGCCCGGAAGTGATCGCGACTGACCAACCTCCCTTGGGCATCTACCTCCTGGGCACCGACGAGCTGGGACGCGACGTTTTCGCCCGCATGATCCAGGGCGCCTCGGTGTCGCTCGCCGTCGGTTTCATCGCCGTTTCCATCTCCGTGGGGATCGGCATCTTCTTCGGCGCCGTGGCCGGCTACTACGGTCGGGTGCGAATCGCCGGCATGACCGTGGATTCCCTGGTGATGCGCCTGGTGGAGGTGATGCTGTGCTTTCCCACCATGTTCCTGCTCCTCACCGCGGTGGCGCTTCTGCCACCGTCGATCTACACGATCATGGTGATCATCGGCCTTACCTCGTGGATGGGCACGACCCGCTTCGTGCGGGCGGAGTTCCTCTCCCTGCGCGAGCAGGACTTCGTCCACGCCGGCCGCTCCCTGGGGCTACCGGAGGGCCGCCTGATCTTCCGCCACATGGTGCCCAACGCCATGGCCCCGGTCTTCGTCTCTGCCACCTTCGGGGTGGCGGAGGCAATCCTCACGGAGTCCGCCCTCTCCTTCCTCGGCTTCGGCGTGCCGCCGCCCTATGCCACCTGGGGGAACATCCTGGCGGACGGACGCTCGTTCATCTTCGATGCCCCGTGGCTGACCTTCATCCCCGGCTGCACGATCTTCGTGGTGGTGCTGGCGTTCAACCTCGCCGGGGAGGGACTACGCGAGGCCCTCAATCCGCGGCTGCGACAGAGGTGATCCAGCCGTAGGGGAGGGGTTTATCCCCGGCCGTGCAGTAACAATTTGTCATCTTGCCAATCCCCCCACCGGAGGGGGTAAACCCCTCCCCTACGGGCAGATGCCCGCGGCAGCTTGCTCGTCACAAAGCCGGAGCCCATGTCCCAACGCCTGTCCCACACCGCACCCTCCGGGGAGCAGATCGTCGCCCACGTGTCGCCCGGTCGTGATGACCGCGTCGTGGTCTTCGTTCCGGGCTTCCGGTCGGTGTGCGCCGGGACCAAGGCGACCTGGTTCGAGGCACGGGCCGTGGCGGCCGGCATTACCTACGCACGCTTCGACTTCCGTGGCATGGGAGAGTCGGAGGGCCGGTTCGAGGAGATGACCATCGGCCGGGAGGTGGAGGACCTCGCCCTGGTCCTCGATCACTTCGAGAGCGTCCCGGTCTACCTGATCGGCTCCTCCCTCGGGGGCATGGTCTCGGTCCTAACGGCCCAGACGCGGCCCCAACAGATCCGCGCCTGTCTGCTCATCGCTCCGGCCTTCGACTTCTTCGACCGGCGGCGCGACTACCTCGGCACCGATGGCCTCGAGGCGTGGCGGGAACGTGGCATCGTGGAGGCAGTCGACCAGTACACCGGCGAGCCGTACCGCCTGCGCTACGACCTCATCTCCGACGGCGTCGCACGCCAGCAAGCGGTGTGGGACCAAGGGGCGCCCTGCCCGGTGCGGATCTTCCACGGGTCGGAAGACGAGGCGGTCCCGATGACGGCGTCACAGCGCTTCCTGCGCGAGGCGCCGTGCCCCGATTGCCGTCTGACGGTGATCGACGGCGGCGACCACCGGCTGCTGGACCACCTGCCGGCTATCTGGCAGGGGATGGAAGAGCTCCTCGCTAGATAGAGACCGCCTGCTGCGTGGATACGTGAAGCTTGGAGTCCTTCCATCTAAGGAAGGCAGGAATTACAGGAATGCAGGAAGGGGGGGACTTGCGAGGCAGACCGATCAACTGCCGGTTTCCTGCCTTCCTTAGATGGAGACCTCTCGATCCCCGGAAGGCGCGCCTCTCGCCGATCGATGGCGCGGAACGGCCGGCGAAAGAAAGACCCGGCCCCCGGGCTTGGTGGGAGGAGGGGAAACCAAGCACGGGAACCGGGCCGTAGGCGGCTACGCCTTTCGTACTTTTTCGGCCCCCGTGGCCGGAACTTTAGCCCCGAATTGCGCCGCGGACGCGGCACGACATGCGGTGGTCGGTCGGACCATCTACGCCGCGACGCCATTCCGGCTGCGGATGTAGCCACACTCCTTGTTGGGGCAGGCGAGGACGTCGGAGTCCTCGTGCTTGTCCCGGTGCTCCATCAGGCAGGGGAATCCGCATTCGGGACACTTCTCCGCCACCGGCTTGCCAGGCTGGGAGTACTTGCACGCCGGGTAGTTGGAGCACGAGTAGAAGGTGCGGCCACGGAACCGCTTCTCGCACAGCTCACCATCGCACCCCTCCTCGGGGCACGCCACGCCGGTGGAGACCGGCTCGATGTTGCGGCATTTCGGGTAACCGGAGCAGCCGAGAAAGCGGCCGTACCGGCCCTCCTTCAACACCAGGGGCTTGCCACACTTGGAGCACTTCTTGTCGGTCACCTGATCGGCGGCGGCGGCCACGGCGCGCCCATCTGCCGGGTCGCGCTTGATCTGGCGCGTCGACTTGCACTCCGGATAGTTGCGACAGGCAAAGAACTCGCCGAACCGTCCCGACTTGACCACCATCTCGCCACCGCATTTCGGGCACGGCTCGTCCGCCACCTCCTCGGGCTTGATCTGCACGCGTCCTTCCTCGTCGCGGACGAACGATTTCGGGTTCTTGCACTCCGGATAATTGGTGCAGGCGAGGAACTCCCCGGTCCGGCCGGTCTTGACCGCCATCGCGGCACCGCACTTGTCACACCGGATGTCGGTAAGCTCCACGTCGTCCTGGATCTCGCGGATCACGTTGGGCGCCGCGGCGAGCCGCTTCTCGAACGGGCCGTAAAAGTCGCGCAGGATCTTCACCCAGTCCTCTGCACCCTCCGCGACCCGGTCGAGGTGGTCCTCCATGGCGGCGGTAAAACCGACCTCCACGATGTCGGGAAAGGAGGCCACCAGCACCTTGTTGACGAACCGCCCCAGGTGGGTGGGGTGAAAGCGGCCCTTGCGCTTCTCCACGTAGTCGCGGTCGACGATGGTCGAGAGGGTGGCGGCGTAGGTGGACGGCCGGCCGATCGCCTTCTCTTCCAGGGCCTTCACCAGCGTCGCCTCCGTGTACCGTGGCGGCGGCTGAGTGAAGTGCTGCTGCGGGTCGACCTTGTGCAGGCGTAGGTGGTCCCCTTGCGCCAGCTTCGGTAGGGGCCGGTCATCGTCCCCCTTGACGTCGCCACCCGCAGCCTCGCCGTTGCCGCTGGCCTCGTCGCGTCCCTCGCGGTAGAGGCGGGTGAAGCCGTCGAAGGTCATCACCTGGCCGGTGGCACGCAGGACGATCGGCCGGCCTCCGAGGGCGGCGCCGGTGATGTCGATGGCGGTCGCGTCGAACAGGGCCGGGGTCATCTGGGACGCCACGGCGCGTTGCCAGATCAGCTCGTAGAGCCGGGCAAGGTCCCGGTCCAGGAAGGGCGCGACCTCCTTGGGCAGGATCGCAACGTTGGATGGTCGAATCGCCTCGTGGGCGTCCTGGGCGCCCGCCTTCTTGGCATAGACGTTGGGCTTGGCGGGGAGGTAGTCGGCCCCGAACGCGGTGCCAACGTGGCCGCGGATCGCCGCCAAGGCCTCGTCCGAGAGGCGCGTCGAGTCGGTCCGCATGTAGGTGATGAGACCGACGCGGCCGTGGGGACCGGCATCGACCCCCTCGTAGAGACGCTGGGCCAGGCTCATGGTCCGTTTTGCCGAGAAACCGAGCTTGCGCGCCGCCTCCATCTGGAGCGTGGAGGTGATGAACGGGGGCGCCGGACGACGGCTGCGACCCTTGCGGGTCACCTCGGCGACGGTGAGGTCGGCCTGGCGGATCGCGGTGGCCAGGGCCTCGGCCTCCGCCTCGGTGGCGATCTGCGCCTTCTTGCCGCCGACCTTGTGGACCTGCGCCTCGAACGGGGGCGGCGTCGGGCCTTCCAGGTCGCAGTGAATCGACCAGTACTCCACCGGCTTGAAGGCGTCGATCTCCGCCTCGCGCTCGCATACCAGGCGTACCGCCACCGACTGCACACGACCGGCCGACAGGCGGCCTCCCACCTTCTTCCACAGGATCGGGCTGATCTTGTACCCGACGATTCGGTCCAGCACCCGCCGTGCCTGCTGGGCATTGTACTTGTTGCGGTCCAGGGTGCCGGCCTCGTTGATCGCCTCCCGCACCGCGCGCTTGGTGATCTCGTGGATGGTCACCCGGCGCATCGACGGGTGGTCGCCGATGTAGTCGGCGATGTGACAGGCGATCGCCTCCCCCTCCCGGTCGGGGTCCGGGGCGAGATAGACGTGGTCGGCCTTCTTTGCCGCCTTTTTGATCTCATCCAGCACCTTCTTCTTGCCGCGGATGACGTGGTACTCGGGGGCGAAGCCGTGGTCGACGTCGACCCCGAGGTTCTTCTGCGGCAGGTCGATCACGTGACCCACAGAGGCGAGGATCTTGAACCCCTTGCCCAGATACTTCTCGATGGTCCGCGCCTTGGCGGGGGACTCGACGACGACTAGGGAGTTTGCCATCCGTGCTCCGAGATGTGCGGCTTGCGGCAACCGCGGCGGAAAGGGCCTGTGGCTCACCGGGCCCTCAGAGCGGCGGTCACCCGTGCCTGCTACCTACTGTCTACTGTGATGTACCCGCCCCCATCGGTCTGGCGAATCAGCCCCTTGAGTTCTAATTGAGTCAATTCGGCCAACAGGGCGGAAACGCCAGTCTGGGTGAGGGCGACCAACTCGTCCACCCGGCGTTCCGAGTCTGCCAACGCCGCCAATACCCGTCTGGCGAGGCCCGAGGTGTGGGCCGCGGCCCGGGCGGCGCGCGGGGGAGGTTGCAGGTAGCCCTGTACTGCGGGGGGGAGCGCTGATACCACATCCACCCCGCTTTGCACCAGCAGCGCCCCCTGTTGGATGAGGCGGTTGGCGCCCACCGACCGCGAGCTGGTGACATTTCCCGGCACCGCGAAGACCTCCCGCCCGAGCTCACCCGCGAGGCGTGCGGTGATCAGGGCGCCGGAGCGCTCCTGGGCCTCCACGACGACCGTGCCGACCGCCAGGGTGGCGATGATCCGGTTGCGGCGGGGAAAGAAGCCCCCGCGCGGGCGGGTGCCCATCGGGTGCTCGGAGAGCAAGGCGCCGGCGTCGCGGATCGCCGCCATCCGCGCCTCGCTGCCCGCCGGGTAGACCACGTCGACACCGCAGCCGAGCACCGCCAGGGTCCGCCCCCCTGCCGCCAGCGCGCCGTCGTGAGCCGCCGCGTCGATCCCGGTGGCGAGTCCCGAGACGATGGTCGCCCCCCTGCCGGCGAGGTCCCGGGCCAGGGCCGTGGCCACATGCAGGCCGTAACGGGTGGCCGCGCGGGAGCCCACCACGGCGATCGCCACCCCGTCCCGGGGCAGGAGATCTCCTGCGACGTACAGCACGGGCGGCGGGTCCGCGAGGGCCCGAACCCCCGCCGGCAGGTCCGGCAAGGGTACGACGGTCACACCGACCTCCACCGCGCGCCGCGCATCCGCCTCCGCCTGCGCCTCGTAGGTCCCCGAGCGGAGAGCGGTTCGCGCGTCACCGCGTACCCCGTCCACCCCCAGCTTGCCGCGACGCCCGGCCGCGAGGATCGCCGCCGCGTCGCCATGCACCTCAAGCAAGGCAGCGACGCCGCGCGGGCCCAGACCCGGGACGTGGTTGAGGCAGAGCCATGGAAAGCTGTCGGCCATCAGCGGTCAGCGGTCAGCAAGGGTCGGGCAGAGCACGGTATCGCGCGCAAGCGGTGATGGGCCATTGGATCGACAAACCAAGACGTGCAACGTCGCGGAGCGACGTTTCCAGACAAGCTGATCGCTGAAGGCCAACCGCTCATTCAAACATCTCCGCGATCTCCTTCGCGTAGAGCTTGGCGATGACGTTGCGCCGCATCTTCAGGGTGTGGGTCAGCTCACGGCCGACGGAGAACGGCTCCGAGAGGAGGGCGAAGCGCCGTACCCGCTCGTACGGTTTGAACCCGCGCTCCGCGCTCACGAGGCGACGGATCTCGCAGGAAAACAACGAGTGGATCTCCTCGTGCACCACGGCCTCCTGGAACGTCTCACAGACAAGGCCCGCCTCCGTGCAATACGCCATGATCCGCGCCTCGTTCGGGACGACCAGGGCGCCAAGGACCTTCCGGTCCTGTCCCACCACCATCACCTGGCCGACATAGGGTGACTCGGAGAGGGCCTTCTCGATGGGCTTCGGCTCCACGTTCTCGCCCCCGAGGAGGACGATGGTGTCCTTGGCGCGGCCGGTGATGGCGAGCTCCCCGGTGAGGGTGAGCCGGCCGAGGTCGCCGGTATTGAACCAGCCGTCCTCGGAGAGCACCGCGGCGGTCGCCTCCGGACGCTTGTAGTAGCCGCGCATCACCTGCGGTCCCTTGACGTGGATCACGCCCGGCTCCCCCGGGGCGAGGCTCTCGCCCGCCGGCCCGACGATCTTCACCTGGGTACCGGGGATCACCGGCCCCACGGTCCCCGGCTTGACCTGGCCGGGCAGGCGCACCGCCAGCACCGGAGAGGTCTCGGTGAGGCCATACCCCTCCAGGATCTGCAGCCCCACCGCGTCAAAGAACCGGTCGACGTACGCCGGCAAGGCACCGCCGCCGGAGATCGCCCCCTTCAGGCAGCCACCGGTCTTGGCGCGGATGGGCGCGAACTTGCGGTCCGCGAACCGGTAGAGCGGCCGCAAGGCCGCGGCCTGGAGGCGGGCCCGGGCGCACGTCGCTTTTTCCGCGAAGTATCCCTCCACCGTGTAGCGCGGCTCGGCCCCACGCGCGATCCGGTCGACGCGCTTGTAGCGCTCTGCGATCGCCACGAGTCGCCGGAAGAGCGCCGCCTTGCGCGGTCCCTGCTTGGCCACCGCCCCCACCACCTTGTCGTAGATCGACTCCCAGATCCGCGGCACGCTTGCCATGTAAGTGGGTCGCTCGATGAGCAGGTCGGCCCCCACCTCCTTGACCGTGGTGTAGGCGGTGGAACAACCGTAGGCGATCGCCACGTACTCCGCTGCGCGCTCGAAGGAGTGCCACGGTGGCAGCAGGGAGAGGAACCGGTCCTCCGGGGTGAAGGTGACGACGTCCGACATGACGTTCACCTGGTGCAGGAGGTTGCCGTGGCTGAGTTGCACCCCCTTGGGCTCGCCCGTGGTCCCGGAGGTGTAGATGATGGTCGCCAGATCGTCGCGCCGGATCGCGTCTGCGCGCTCGTCGATGGCTCGATCGCCCTTGGCACGGAGCGCGGCGCCCCGTTCGACCACGGAATCGAAGCGCAAGACGTGCTCCGAAGTCCGGGTGAAACCTTCATCCATGACGATGCAGGTGGTGAGCTGCGGTAGCCGGTCGCGCCGCGCCTCGATCTTCGCGAGCTGCGCCCCGTTCTCCAGCACCGCCATCCGCACGTCGGCGTGGTCGAGGATGTATGCCAGCTCGTCGGCGGTGGAGTCTGAGCCGCGCGGCACGTCCGCGGCGCCCGCCTGGAGGATCGCCAGGTCCGAGATGATCCATGGCAGGCAGTTGTCGGCGATCAGCCCGACGTGCTCCCCGGTCTCCACCCCGAGGTCGATCAGGCCCGCGGCGAAGTCGCGCACACTGTCGTCGAGCTGCGCAAAGGTGATCGCGCGGAACGCGTCGCCGTCTTTGACCTTGAATGCCGGCCGGTGGCCGTGGGCGGCAACCGTCGCGGCAAACATCTCCGGCAGGGTCGTGTACATGGCGCGCGAGCCTTGCGTCCCACCGGGGAGGTGTCAAGGCGGGCGCACAGTGCCCGGCGGCCATGTCAGGGCCCGCCAAACCCTCACGCCTGGATACAGCGTCTTCCGCCCGGAGGACGCCCCGCTAACAGCCACCGGACCGCGGGATCGCTCGCGCAGCCATCCTAGCGCGGGACCTACGACCGTGAAGCGGGGCAAGGCGCCACACCAATGGTGTCATCGGCGGCCGTGGTAGAGCTACTGCGAAGGCGCCGTCCTAACTCCTGCCCGCGCCCTCCCCGATGATATGTATCAGCTCACGATTTCCATCCAACAAAGACACACTTAAGCCGTAATATAATTGCAGTTATTATGAATAAGTAAAGATTTCTTGAACCCCTCCGAAATGCCGCGGCTCCATGCCAGCTATACGATCTTTTTGGTTAAATTAAATAACATTAGAGTTGTTTAATTTCTGCCATCACTGCAAGGGGCAAAGGACCGAGGAGCCGCTCTACAGGAGAGACGACCTTGCGGCGTGTTCAGCCAAGGTGAGGGGTGAAAGGGGGGCAACTGATGATGGTCTGAGAGCCAGAGACCACCGACCGCAGCTCACTGCATTATTGAGCTTCATTTGGGTCCACGAGCCGTCACCCGGGAGGGAAGTTTTGCGGCTCGCAGGAGCCAACGAGGCGTCACACAGGAGGACAGTAGTGATGGTTTCCGGATAGGAGCATATCGACAGCATTTCGATTCATTTACAGGGTCAGCCTTCGGGAGAATCTGAGGTGATCACCATGGACAAACTCATTACGATGTTTTTTGCTGCCATTCTTACAGCATCGATGGCCGCTCTTCCGGCGCACGCGGCCAAACCGGTCGACAACGATAACGACGGCTATAAGTCCAACGTGGACTGCAACGACAATGACCCCGCCGTCAACCCAGGGGCGGCGGAGATCTGTGATAACGGGATCGACGACGACTGCGACGACGCGATCGACGCAGCCGATTCCGACTGTGGCGGCGGCTGTACTCCCACGGAGAACCCGGAGGTGAGCTGCTCCGACGGCGTGGATAATGACTGCGATGGAGCGACCGACGGCGCCGACTCGGATTGCGCGACGGGCGGAACTTGCTCTGACTACACGAGCAAAGGCGACTGTACCTCGGATCCGAGCTGCGAGTGGATCGGCAATCCGAAGAATGGCTACTGCCAGGATGCCGGCTGTACCGTCACAGAGGATCCCGAGGTGAGCTGTTCCGACGGCGTCGACAACGATTGTGATGGCGCAACGGACGCGGCCGATTCCGACTGCGGTGGCGGCTGTACTCCCACGGAGAACCCCGAGACGAGTTGCTCCGATGGCGTCGACAACGACTGCGACGGGGCGACCGACGGCGCCGATTCCGACTGCGCCACCAGCAACCGCGACGTGGTCGTGATGGCGAGCAACGACCTCGGCATGCACTGCGCCTGCCCCGGGGCCGACTACATGCTTTTGCTGCCGCCGTTCAACACCCTGCGCGCGCAGGTGATCGAACGCGGCCTCGGCAGCCCGGTGGTGCTCTCCGACCACAATGACATCCGGGTCGAGTACAACGTGGTCGAAAACACCGACGCCAGCCTCCAGGCGGATCCCTACTTCTCGGTATGGATGGAGAACATGCCCGTCTACGGATTCGGCCCCGCCCTCAATGCCCAAGGCAGGATCCAGGGCCTCACCGGCTCCACCCTGTCGGGCGAGATGCACGCCCAGCCCGAGGGCTGGTGGGAGGTGGTCGGCGTACCGGCCTTCCCGGACGTCAGTAACAACTCCACCACCCAGGAAAAGGTCATGATCGATCCACTGGGTGGCCCGGACCGGAACCCGTACCTCACCGGTGAAGTCAAGGTGTATGAGCAGGCCACCGGCGCTCTGCTGGCGGAGACGAGCACCACCGTGCCTGTGGCCTTCGGAGGATGCTGCGACTGCCACCTCCAGCTCGCTGCGGACAGCGGCTATCCGAATCCGACGCCGCTGGAGTCCTTCACCCTCATGGGCTCGCTCCACGAGCGTGACAGCGGCATTAATTTCGCCGACCCCGCCCAACTCGATCCGAACAACGACGGGGTGCCAGGACCGATCCGCTGCTCTCAGTGCCATCTCGATGCAGCAATGGGCGAGACCGCGCCCGCCGGTTACACGGGGCTGCCGACGTCTCAGTACACCTTCTCCGACGTCCTGCACCGCTGGCACGTGGAGAACTCCGTGGTGCTCACCTACGACCCGACCCTGGCGACCAACTGCTACCAGTGCCACCCGGGCAACAACGTCGACTGCTACCGGGGCAACCACCTGACCAACGGTCTCTGGTGCACCGACTGCCACGGCGACCTGAACCAGCGGGTGGCCGAGGGGCAGCTCCTCGACCCGTGGTCGGGCGCAACCCTTCCCAAGTGCGAGGACTGCCACAACAACGTTGGGGAGGGCGGGAGCTACCTCAACGTCTTCGGCGGTGACTTTCTGAACAGCATGGGCCACAAGCAAGATGCAATCCTGTGCTCCACCTGCCACGGCTCACCGCACAGCCTCTATCCATCGAACCTGGCCAAGGACAATGAGCAGAACCTCAACCTGCAAGGGCTGTCGAACCCCATCGGCGTCTGTGACACCTGCCACACCGGCAGGAGCACGAATTACAACAAGCCGCAGCACTAGGCGGGGCTAGTCGGGCCGGTGGTTGATGGGCCGAGAGAGGAGGAGGGGATGCCCCCTCCTCCTCTCTCCGTGCGGTCGGTCGAGGTGCCCCGAGGTCCCCGGAGCCGCGCGGACAACCGGTCTACTGTGCGAACGCTGGATACCAAGGGTCGTCGTATGAAGAGAGTTGCACTCGCAGCTGCCCTCATCTTGCTGGCGCGGATACTGCACCCGTTTCCAGCGACCGCCGGCGTCGGCATGGAAAACAGTGCGATCGACCTGGAAAGGACGGCGAAACTCGTTCAGGACTGGACAGGCCGGTCCAGCTTCCCCGAGTCCACCACCTTCGCGTTCCACTACGCCTACTCGTTGGTCGCCCTCGGCGAGCCGCTGAGGCCCGCTGCGAAAGCCAAGGCCATCGACTTCCTCCGCAAGTGCCAGGATAGCAGTGGCGGCTTCACGGCCGAGCCCACCTATGGCAAGACGCCGAATGTCATCTTCACCTACAACGCGCTGATGGCGGCCAGCCTGTTCGATGCCCTCGATCGGATCGATATGCACAAGGCCGCCGACTTCATCCTCGCCCTCGGCGGCGAAGACGGGGGGATCGCGGCAACGAAGAAAGCCGGAGAGAGGGCCACCCTGGCCACCACCTACTATGGCGTCGAGTCGCTCCACCTCCTGGGCCTTCTCGACCGGCTAGAGAGCGTGAAGACCACGGCGTTCGTCGCCGCGTATCGTGACAAGAACCGGGGCTTCAGCATGATCCGGGGCGGCAACTCCAGTCCCCAGGCGACCTACATGGCGATCAGGTCCCTCCACCTGCTGGGGGCTCTGACGGACGAGATCAAGGCCGATGCCATCGCCTACCTCAAGACGACGCGGTACTCCGGTCTGGTGAAGGACAAGGAGTTCACTGGATTGCCCCAGATCCAGGCGATGGCCTACACCCTTGAGGCCCTCGGGATGCTGTCCGCGCTGGAGCAGGCCGACACGACCCGGATCCACGACTTCGTCGCATCTCTCTACGTGCCCGACAACGGGGGTTTCGGTCCCCGGCCGGGGCTCGGCACGACGCCGCCGAGCACGTACCACGCGATCGTCTGCCTGGTGCGGTTGGGGAAGCTCCGGGACCCGCTGACCACTGCCGACGCGAAGCCGGGCTCTCCATCAAAGCCCGGCGCAACGGCCCCACCGCCATAGGTTCACGGCACGGCTCACGCAGTCCGTTCCCCGTGGGAACCTGCCGGGCTCGGCAATTACGACCGACACCCTTAGTGAGACTGTGCGCCGCGGCGAGCGGACCACGCCCTCCCGGAGTTCGTCGAAGTCAGTTGAGCCACCCTGACCTCCGTACCTGGTCGGGCTAGGCACGACTCAGACCGCACGGCTCGCGTAGATCGAGTCATCGCGGGGCACGAGCGTGCGCAACCGAGCGAAGCTGTCTTGCACCTCCTATCCGGTACGGGGGTGAGGGGGCGGCCGCGCGTCTTTCCGCCTACGCCGCCGGTTTCCCTCGTGTTCGGGGAGGGGTAAAAGGGGCCCATGTGGACCAAGCGGCTCATGCTCCTGGTGCCCGTCATCGTGGTGGCGGTGCTCCTCCAGTCCTACCTGTGGGTACCCACCTACGAGCGACAGACCACCGGTAATCCGGCGCGCCTGGTACGCTTCATCGCCGCCGGGATCGGCGACGCCGCGATCCTCAACCCGATCCTCAACGCCGACACCGCCAGCGCCAACATCGTCGACCACTGCTTCGACGGCCTCCTCGACCTCGACGAGGAGCTGCGCCTGCGCGGCCGCCTCGCCACCGGCTGGACGATCACCGAGCGTGCCGCCTTTCCCCTGCCGGAGGGCACGGGATTCGCCGCCCTCCGGCCAGCCCTACGGGAGGCACTGGGCGACGACCTCGTCACCGCCGAGCTGCGACCGGCGCAGCGCGTCGAGACCTCCATCCCGGCCGCCGTGCCCGACGGCGCCCCTCAGCCGGTGACGGTGGACCGCCTCCCGTACGTCGCCCTGAGGCTCGCGCGGGTGGTGCCGGACCTGTTCGCGCGCATCGAACCCCTGCTCCCCGCCGACGCGCTGGACGGCATCGACCGGCTGGACCGGCTCCACGCCGCCCCGGAGGTGACAGAGGAAGTCCTCACCGCCCACCTCGACGCGCTGTTTCCCGTGCGCCAGGAGCAACCGGTGATCGAGTTCCGCCTGCGCCCCGGCGTCACGTTCCACGACGGCCATCCCTTCACCGCCGCCGACGTGGTCTTCACCTGGCGGGCAATCATGGACCCACGCAACCTATCGCCCCGCACCAGCGACTTCGAGCCGATCGCCGACATCGAGGTGGTCGACCCCCTGCGGGTCCGCGTGGTGTACAAGCGCCTCTTTTCGCCGGCGATCGACGCCTGGACCATGGGCATCCTGCCGGAGCACCTGCTGAACCGGGAGGCCCTGGAGCGGGAGGCGCGGGCGCGCGGCCTGGACGGGGAGAAGCTGGCGACCTTCGGCATGCGCGACTCGGACTTCAACCGCCATCCCGTGGGCACCGGGGCATTCCGCTTTGTCTCCTGGGAGTCGGACGAGCAGATCCGCCTGGCGCGCAACGATGATTACTGGGATGGGCCGCCCGAGTACCACGAGTACATCTACCGGGTGCTGCCCGACGTCTTCACCCAGGAGCTGGAGTTCCGCGCCGGCACCATCGACAGCTACGGCGCCGAGCCGCACCAGGTGGCGCGCTACCGGGAGGACCCGAACTACCAGCCCTTCTCTCGCCTCGGCACGGGCTACACCTACATCGGATACAACCTGCGCAAGCCCCTCTTCCAGGACGTGCGGGTGCGCAAGGCCCTGGGCATGGCGATCGACGTGGAGACCATCATCCGCTACCTGTTGTACGGCGAGGGGGAGCGGGTCACCGGGCCCTATCCCAAGGTGACCAACTGGTACGATCCCGACACACCGCCCCTGCCGTACGATCCGGCCGCCGCCGCGGCTCTGCTGGAAGATGCCGGCTGGTACCCGGGGCCCGACGGCATCCGGGTCAAGGACGGCCGGCGCCTCGCCTTCGCCCTGATCACCAACCACGCCAACCCCCAGCGCAAGGCGATCGGCGCCATCGCCCAGGATGCGTGGCGCAAAATCGGCGTCGACTGCCAGTTCCAGCTCTTCGAGTGGGCCGTCTTCTTGAAGGACTTCATCAACACCGGCGAGTTCGACGCCTGCATCCTCGGCTGGTCCATGGGCCGTGACTTCGACCTCTTCCAGCTCTGGCACTCGTCTCAGACCGGCCCCCAGCAGCTCAACTTCGTGGGCTACAAGAATGCGGAGGCCGACGCCCTGATCGAGCGCCTGCGCCGCGAGTACGACGAAGCGGAACAGGCCCGTCTGGCCCGCCACCTCCACCGGCTGATCGCCGCGGATGCCCCCTACACCTTCCTCTATGCCCCACGCGGGACCACGGTGCTCGATCGCAAAATCGTGGTGGTGGAGCGGCTTCCAGACGGCACGGAGAAGTACCACAAGATCAAGCCGATCAAGACCGGCGAGATCGGCTTCTACTTCAACCGCTGGCGCAAGCTCGCCCATACCCCGGAGTTCGCGGCGGACTAGGTACGCCATGAGTCGTTCGCATCGCTGTGAATCCAGGACCGTCGGGGCGGGGTTTATCCCCGCCCGCGCTGGGCACCCCACCGAACGGGTGACACCGGAGGCGGGCGGCCGTAAACCCCGCCCCTACAGGAAACGTGAAGGGCCGGTCGCATGAAGACCCTGCTCCTCGTCGGGGCCGGTGGCTTCGCCGGTGCGATCGCGCGCTACCTGGTCTCCGGCTGGGTCTACGCCTTGGTCGGCACCCGCCTGCCGTACGGAACCCTGGCAGTGAACGTCGCCGGTTCGCTGCTACTGGGCCTGGTGGCGGCGTTCGGGACCGGCCGCCTCGGGGTGGTGACGCCGGAGCTGCGCGCCCTGGTGGCGATCGGGTTCCTCGGCGCCTTTACCACGTTCTCCACCTTCTCCCTGGAGAGCTTCCGGCTGCTGGAAGAAGGGAGCTACCTGTTCGCCGCCATCAATATGGCGGGCAACCTCGCCTTGTGTCTCGCGGCAACGGCCGCCGGTATCGCCCTCGCACGGACCCTGTAGGCCCCGGAGTCATCCCATGCACGGCAAGAAACTCCACCTGAAGCTGATGCGCATCTACGTCGACGAGGCGGACAAACACGAGCACCGCCCGCTCTACACCGCGATCCTGGATCTGTGCCGCACCCATCGGGTGATGGGGGCGACGGTCTTCAAGGCGGCCGCCGGCTTCGCGAACTCCGGGGAGCTGCACTCGGATCGGTTGTTGCGCCTCGCGATCGATCTGCCGGTGGTCATCGAGGTGGTGGACCGGGAGGACAAGATCTCCGAGCTGCTGCGGCCCCTGGACGAGATGCTCGCCGGCGGCGGGTTGATCACCCTGGAGTCCCTCACCGCGATCCGCTACGCCGGGCGCGCCGAGTCACCGGGCCAGGAGGAGGGGTGACCCGTCCGACGCCGGACGGGGGTGCGCTTGTCGACGCGTCGGAGACCGGCGCGCCCGGGCATGCCGGTGCCGCGCCTCCGTCGCTACGCACCCTACCGGTCGCCGCCTGGGTGTTGTACGACTTCGCCAACTCGATCTACCCGGCGGTCATCACGACCGCCGTGTTCAGCGTCTACTTCGCCAAGGTCGTGGTGGGCAACGATGACGGCCTCGGCGACCTGTGGTGGGGCCGGGTCCTGTCGCTCTCCATGCTGGTGGTCGCCCTCTCCTCGCCGGTGGTGGGTGCCATCGCGGACAGAGCCGGTCTGAAAAAGGTTCTGCTCGGGCTCTATACGGCCGTATGCGTCGTCTCCGTCGCGCTTTTCACCACCATCGAGCCCGGTCACCTTGCGTGGGCCTTCATCCTGGCGGTCCTGGCGAACATCGGCTTCGAGGGCGCCCTGGTGTTCTACAACGCCTACCTCCCGGAGCTTGCGCCCCGCAGCCACCACGGGCGGCTCTCCGGGGTCGGCTTCGGCGTCGGCTACCTCGGCTCCATCGCCGGCCTGTTCCTCGCCCTACCCCTGGTGAAGGCCGAGCGATACGACGCCACGTGGTGGACGGTCGCCGTGTTCTTCGCGGTCGGTGCCCTGCCGAGCCTGGTGTGGCTGCCCCGGCCGCCACGCCGTGGAGTCGCCGTATGGCACGCTGCCGCCACCGGCATCGCGGAGCTGCGCCGTATCGTGCGGGACGTGGCGGACCACGTCGCCCTGCGCCGCTTCCTCCTCGCCTACTTCCTGTACATCGATGGTGTCACCACCGCCATCTACTTCACCGGCATTTACGCCTCGACCACCCTCGGCTTCGCCGGGGAAGAGCTCATCTATCTGTTCGCCGTGGTGCAGGTATCGGCGCTGACCGGGGCCTTCCTGCTCGCCGCTCCCACGGACCGCTGGGGTCCGAAGCCGGTGGTCTCATTCACCCTGATCGCGTGGACGGCGATCACCGTCGCGGTCTACTTCGTCCACAGCAAGGCGACGTTCTTCGGCGTGATCGTCTTCGCGGGCACCGGCCTCGGGGCGATCCAATCCGCCAGCCGGGCCTTCGTCTCCCGCCTCATCCCGTCCGGCAAGGAAGGGGAGATCTTCGGCTTCTACGCCCTGTGCGGCAAGTCGTCGGCGATCCTCGGGCCGCTCATCCTCGGGTCGATCTCCCATGCCCTGGGCGGCAACCAGCGGGTCGCCCTCATGAGCCTCGCGCTCTTCTTCCTGTCGGGCCTGGTCCTGCTACAGCGGGTGGACGCGCCAAGGTAACACCGCCGTCGTCAGCGGCCTGGCGACGCGCCGCTCCCGGAAAAAAAATCCTCACCTGCGCGCGACTTGTTGTCGCCGGCGAAACCTCGTGTAATTGCGGGGCTCTTGATTAAAATCGGGCGGATTTTCCAGCCGAAGGGTGGAGAGCACCGGGGGAATTCGTTCGGGCACGGAAATTGCTCCTGCCCCCGCGGGATTGTTTGACGCCTTCGGGAAGGCCACACAAGATGTCGTATCGTCACCGCCTCTTTGGCATAGTTCTTGTCGCCCTGGCCACGTGGAGCACTGCGGCGGTCGCGTCGTTCGAGACCCAGCCGGTAGTCCTGCAGGGCGTCCCTGCCCTGGTCTACGGCAATCGTGTGGAGCTGGCAGGGCAGTCGGACAAGACGTGCGTGATCATGATCGAGATCACCGCGGCCGACGGCAGCCGCAAGAAGGCGTATCTCGCAATCCCGAAGAACGCCGCGAGTGAGATCAGCCGCTTCATCTGCAACCAGAAGTATGCCGAGGGTCTGGTAGACCAGGCCGAGGTCGACTGCGCCCTGGCCCTCGCCCAGCTCAGCGACGAGGAGATCGCCGAGATGATCGCGCCCCTGCACTACAAGGGCAACCTGCAGTTCTATCTCAAGAGCCTGAAATTCGGCCTGGCCCGCCTGGTCAAGGAGGTCCGGCAAAAGAGCTCCAATCCGGTCTCCCTCTTCTGCCGCGTCAACGACCAAGGCGTGAACATGCTGGTCGGCTTCCAGGTCGGCGAGCGCACCTACGACCTGACGACGCAGAACTGAGTAGGCGCCCCTTGCGCGGATGGAACGGGCGGGCTCCCGCCCGCCGCTCATCCGCGACGATGGTTATCCCGGAGTCCGTGCCCGATCACCGCACCCGACTACCCGGCGGCAGGCCGTCGGGGGCGGTACCAAGCGCGAAGCCTCCCGCCGGCGGCCGCCAGTGAGATGACCTTCGCACCTACGTAGTGTATTGTAGTGCGTGGAGTGTCTGCATTGGAGGACGGACCATGAGATCGGTGGTCTCGGTCAGTCTGCCGGAGAAGATGGCTTCGCAGCTCGAACGGTTCGCCAGTGAGACCGGACGAAACAAGAGCGACGTCATGAAGGAGGCGCTAGGCCTTTTCCTCTGGGAGGCGCGGTTCAACGCAACGCGACGTTCCCTGACGCGCAAGGCCAAGGCGCAGGGCATCATCACGGACGAGGACGTGTTCAAGACCGTCTCGTGAGAGCCGTCTTCGACACCAACGTCCTCCTCGCCGCCTTTCTCGCCGAAGGGCTCTGCGCCAAGTTGCTCCTGCGCGCACGTCGAGTTGACTTCGACCTCTATACCTGCCAATTCGTGCTGGACGAGCTGCGGGAGGTCCTGACGCGCAAGTTCAAGATCGGGCCGAAGGAGATCAAAGAGACCCTCGCACTCATCACCGAGGCATCCACCTCTCTCACCCCGGCGGCAGAGGACCGACCCGACCAGCAAACCTGCCGCGATCCAGACGACGACCACATCCTCCCCTGCGCCCGCGCCGCCAGCGCCGACTACATCGTCTCGGGCGACCGGGATCTCCTAGATGTAGAAAAGTGGCAGGGGATCGCCATCGTCACGCCGCGAGACCTCGAGCAGATGTTTGTGTAGTCCTGCCAGCATATCGCGGCGAACGAGCGGAGGATCAGTGCGGGTTCGTGACGTTCTCGTGGCACCCGGAGGGTCACGCGATCTCGAACCAGGTGCGCGTGAGCCTCTCACGATCTCCCGCAAGGGTCTTGTAAGGTAACGGCATGGCAGAGGAGATCCCCGTCAACCCCAAGATCCTACGCTGGGCGCGAGTCACGGCGGGCCTTTCGGCTGAGGAAGTCGCGGTCAAGCTCGGCAGGAAGCGGATCACCGCGGAGACCATCGCGGCTTGGGAGGCGGGTGCGGCCTCTCCAACCTACCCTCAGCTCGAGCGCCTGGCTTATGAGATCTACAAGCGGCCCTTAGCGCTCTTTTTCTTCCCCGCCCCGCCCGAGGAGGAGACCCCGAACCAGTCGTTCCGGTCGCTTCCCGAGGAGGAGATCCGACACCTGTCACCGCGGTTGCTGTACCTACTCCGCCAGGCACGGGCGCATCTCGTCTTTGGTACCGGCGGGATCGATACGCGGCTCGATGACTACCTTGCGTTTCTACAAGGGGACGCACGGCGGATCGAGGTCGCTTGCAACCGTTTCGCCGGCGAGTTCCTCGTACCCGATAGCGATTTCAATCCGCGCATTGAGGGCGCCGCCTTGGATGACGAGACCGTCGGCGATCTTGCAGCGCGGTACTGCGTCAGCCGCGAGGTCATCCTGCGGAAACTGCTCCACCGCGATCAGGTCAGCCAGGCGGAGTACGAACGGAAGGCCGCAGCATCGGCTGGCGAGGCGGCCGGCCGAGGTGGCGAGGGGGAAATTACTACCTCACTAAGGGCGCCTACCTCGGCGAGCGCTACTTGGAAGTCGCCTTCAGCCGCTACTACCAGGAGCGTATCTCGGCCGAGCAGTTGGCCGGCTATCTTGGCGTCAAGCCCAAGAACATCCCCGGGATGGAGGCGCTCCTGTTCCACAAAGGGGCCGCCGCGTGATCTACGTGTTCGACAGCGGCCCGCTGATCGTCCTGTTCAGGCACTACTACCCGGAACGGTTCCCTTCACTTTGGCAGCGCTTCGCTCGTGCCATCGGTGAAGGCACGATCGTCTCCGTGCGCGAAGTGTCGCGCGAGATCGAGGGGATCGACGATCGGCTATCGGCGTGGGCGAGACGCAGCGTCGTGCAGAAGCATCTGCCGCACGGCGGTGGAGATCTGGTGCGGCGAAGGCGTCCCCACGAGCTGAGTGCTGATAGCTGACCGCTCCCCTACCGCACCCGGCTCCCCGGCGGCAGGCCGTCGGGGACGGTGACCAGGCGCAGGGTGTCCGGGGCGTCGCCGGCGGCCAGGACCATGCCCTCGGAGCGGACGCCACGCAGCTTGGCCGGTTTGAGGTTGGCGACAACCACCACTCGCTCCCCGACCAGTGCGCTTGCGGGATAGGACTGGGCGATGCCGGCGACGATGGTGCGCGGCTGGGCCTCGCCGAGGTCCACGGTGAGCTGGAGCATCTTGTCCGACTTGGGCATGGGCTCGGCCGCGGTCACCAGGCCGACCCGCAGGTCGATGCGGCCGAAGTCATCGAAGGCGATCTGCCCGCTGGCCGGCACTTCTGCCGGCGCCTTTTCCTTCGGCGGCGCGGTCGGCTTCTTCTGCGGCTTCGCTTCCTTGGGCTGCTCGATG